>DATGYF010000055.1:0-5408 GCA_035298145.1 Terriglobales bacterium
CTTCTGTAATCCGAGAAAGACTGGATCGGTGCGCAACTCAGTGCCGAAGCCGCGCTCGCTCAGTTTGATCTCCGGCTTGCCCGGCTCTTCTTCGAGGCTTGGATTCCCTACCTCTGGTTTCTTCCTGCTGCCTCGTTCGAAGACACGTAAGACGTTGCCGGGCTGCGAAATTTCCCAGCGCTGTAGCGGATCGAGAAACGGCAGCACTCCTTTTTTGCTGACCTCCTCCGGCGTGGGCGGCGGGAAGGTGAGCAATCGTTGCGGGGTGCCATCGGGGCTGTAGCTCTCGCCAAAGCGTGGCGTCTTCAACGGGAACGCGCCGTTGTTGTAGAGCGCCGCGCCCCACAGCATGGCACCGTGGGTCATCATGCTGGTTTGGACTTTTCTTACTTCCGCGGCGTGGCAACCGCTGGTGCCGCAGGTTTTGTCGGCGACGCGCAAGTCTCCGGGGTTGACGAAGCGAATGTAATTCCAGTCTTCGTTGAGCCACTGGGTGTAGGCTCGCGTCGGATTGGCGGAGCGGCGAGCATTGCCCGGGTTCCGAGGTTGGGGATGGGCCTGACCTTTGGCCTGATCGTATTGCGGAGAATCTTCTGGGGCGTCCCCAGTCAGGCGGATTTCGGCATTTCCTCCGTGACAGTCAGTGCAACCCAAGCGCACGGTGCCGGTGCTGTGCATGGTGGCGCTGTCGGTGGCGGTGTGGCAGGTGATGCAGCCCGCGGACTTGCGGTCGGCTTCGGCCTGGGACTGCAGCAGGAGGACGTCCGCGGACGTCTGAGTGTGGGCCGGAATCAGGTTCAGGATTGCGAGGCTTAGCGCAATGAGTAACAGGTGCGCCGGTTTGCGCGATTTGCTTCGCATTCGAGTTCAAAGTCCCTATGACTTATAACTTTTTACTACTGCTGCACGAGCGAGGGCGCTCGCGCCTACATTTCAGAACTGAAACTTAATTCTGGCGAATACTGAGAATAGAGTCTTGCCGTTGTAAATTTCTTCGAAACCTCGGCCTGGAACCAGCGACGATATGCCGCCCGTGAGGACAATGTTTTCGCTGAGCGGGGGGCGATACTCCACACCCATGCCCAGGTCGGTGCCGATGCTATGACGAATCGGGCGCTGGAACAACAGCAACTCCAGCGGTTCGGTCCGGTCGAAACGTAAATAGTTGCCGTTTACGAATGCGCGCAGCTTGGGCGTCACGTTGAAATCGGCGCCCACATTGAATAAATAGAGCCCGGGATTTACGAAGTTGGCCTGGCCTTCCTCTTTGTTCGAACGCAGGCTGGGCAGCAGGCTCATGGGATTCATCAGGGCAATGCCGGTCCCGGTAAGGCGAAGGCCCTCGTGGTCCCAGAAGCTGAAGGCGCCGCCGGCGAAGTGGGTGTCATCGACGATGGTGTCAAAGCCGCGGGCAGTACCATCGGTGCGGGACGCTCCGGAGCGATTGCTGGAATCGCCGGAGGCGTAGAAGAACGAGGCGCGGTAGCGCACCCAGTCTTTATCGACGGAGACTTCGAGCGCGGCCATTCTCGCGTTGATGTCAACCCGGCGCCCAGCGATGGCATTGAAGTCGTCGTGGCCGAGGGCCTGGTAAAAAGCATGGCTGAGGTTAATTCGCCCGATATGCCCGTTGCTGGCCCAGCCCAGGTAGTAGGCCCGGATGGCATGTGCATTCACACCGCCGTTTACCACGGCGCCGGCGGGTGCCGGACGGACCAGGAATCCGTTGTCGTCGTAGTGGATGCTGGCGTCGTCGCGGTTGTAGTGAAAGCTGAATTCCGTGGTGTAGCCTTTCGCGAGAAAGTCCTGTACGTAGATGTTGGCTACATAAACCTGTTGTCCCCGATTCTGAAATGTGTTCAGGCCGCTATTCGTATTTTTCTCGAGGAAGTTGAACCAGGCGAGATTGTAGGCCAGGCGGTTGGAACGCAGGTTGCCGAAAAGCCTCACTCCGGGCTGCTCTTCGGAGAACAGGAACCCGCGGAAGTCGCTGGTGAACTGCTGGATTCCGGCACGAACAGAAACGAAATCATAGTTCGGACTCAGATCGCGGATCTTGGCTTCGACGAAGGCCTCCTGCAGGCCAATGTGCGTGTCGAATCGGTTGATTCCCTCCCGCGGATCCACGTTTACGATGCCGCGCTCGCGGGTTTGCAGGAAGTTGAGGTTGATCTCGGGCGTGAATCGCACTCGAAAATCAACCGGGCGGAAGGAAGTGTCGCCGCGGAACAGGTCGAAGGAAAAGCGCAGATTCTGCGTGAACAGGGCCTGCTCGCCGCGACCGAAGAAATCGCCGCTGTCCGGGCGCTCGGTGTCCACGCCGCTGGGCAGCGGCAGGCGGCGGCCATCCACGGCGGTCTCGCTGGTGCCGGTGAAGTTGAAAAACCAGCGCTGCCCGAAGATGGGATAGTCGCCCTTGAGACGATTGCGATTGAACGGATCATACCAGTGACCCTTTACGTAGGGCGCGTCGCGCTGCTGTTCGTAGCGGCGCCATTCCGGCATGGCAGTGTCCCAGCGATCGGGCTGGGGAGAGAAGTTCGCGGACTCTGGCGGGATGGGTCCCGCTGCCGGTTCAACCGAGGTGACTTCCGGAGCCGGACGATCCAGTCCTGGATAGGGCGCAGTTGGAGCAGCCACAGCGGGCGTGCCGGGCGTTCCCGGCAAACCTGACGGCCCTTTACTTTCCGGAGCAAGCGTGGTCAGCGCCTGCATCTGAAGCGCTAAAGTCGAAAGCTCGCGCTTCGTCAGATCCAATCGTTCAATGGCCAGGGTCTTGAAACCGGGCTTGGCCAGCGTGAGTTTGTAGATCCCAAGCTCGACATCGCGCAACCGGAAGATCCCTTCCGCGCCAGTGAGGGTTCCATAGTGAGCGCCGGATGCGTTGCGCAAATCCAGGTGCACACCGGGAACCGCCCGTCCCTGCTGGTCCCGCACGATTCCCTGCAGCGACATTGTGTTGGCCGGGCGATGCTCCGGAATCTGGCGATCCGACCCAGCTTGTGAGTTGGCTTCCTGCGCCCGAACCGAAACAAATGAAACCAGCGCAAGCAGGCAGAGAGCAACGGGCAATCGCAGCGCGAAAGCATGCGGCGAACTGGACCACAGGAACCCGTGCCAGCATCGGCCTGTCAGCACCCGTCGCCACCATCCCAAGGAGAGTTATCTCTTTTCGTACCATAGCGATTCTTCGCATGCAACAGAACAGCGGCCAGTGACTTTGGTTTGTCACTGGTACCGACACAGCAAACCAAAATCTCCCGCAGACTTGTTAAACTCGCCCGACGAGGGAGTGCGAACATGTCGCAGGCGGCAACGGCAGTCGAAGGAGAGCGGGTGGGGCGCTGTGGCGACCCCTGCGTAATGGTCATTTTCGGCGCGGCCGGCGATCTTACCCGGCGCAAGTTGATCCCATCGCTTTATAACCTGGCGAAATACAACCTGTTGTCGCGTGAATTCGCGATGATTGGCATCGCGCGGAACCCGATGACCACCGACGAATTTCGCGCCAAGCTGGTGGCGGACCTGAAGGAATTCGTGCAGGGCCCGGTCGATCCTGATCTGCAGGAGTGGTTCGAGCGGCACGTGTTCTATATCACCGGCGAATTTGCCGATCCGGGCACATATCAGCAGCTTAAAGATCTTCTACTGAGAGTCGATAAAGACCACGCCACGCACGGGAATTATTTCTATTATCTCGCTACCGCGCCGGATTTCTTCGGCCCCATCGTGCAGCAACTGTCCGCCACCGGCCTGATGAAGGAAGAAAACCATCAATGGCGCAGAGTGATCATCGAAAAGCCGTTTGGACGCGACCTGGATTCAGCCCGGGCGCTGAACCAGCAACTGCTCAAGGAAGTGGACGAAAAACAGATTTACCGCATTGATCACTACCTGGGCAAGGAGACGGTCCAGAATATTCTGGCCTTCCGCTTTGCCAACGGAATTTTCGAGCCGATCTGGAACCGGCGCTACATCGATCATGTGCAGATTTCCGTGGGGGAAACCGTGGGCGTGGAACAGCGCGGCGGTTACTACGATACTGCCGGCGCTCTGCGCGATATGGTGCCCAACCACATCATGCAACTCATCAGCCTTACCGCCATGGAGCCGCCCATTTCCTTCCAGGCAGATGCGGTGCGGGACGAACAGGCCAAAATACTGCACGCAGTGCAGCCTCTGAGTTCTGAGGACGTGTTGACCCGGACGGTCCGCGGACAATATGGCGAAGGCGAGATCGCAGGCCAGCATGTTCCCGCGTATCGATCCGAGCCCGGCGTGCCCCCCGATTCGCGTACTGAAACTTTTGTGGCGGTGAAGCTGCAAGTGGACAACTGGCGATGGGCGGGGGTTCCCTTCTACCTGCGAACCGGAAAGCGGATGGCCTCGCGCAGCACTTACATTGTCATCCAGTTTCGGCGGGCACCCTTTGTGCTCTTCCGCGACACCGAAGTAGAAAAGCTCATGCCTAACCAACTGGTGTTGCACATTCAGCCGGAAGAAGGAATCGCGTTGCGCTTCGCGGCTAAGACCCCGGGGCCGATCATGCGCCTGGGAACCGTGGACATGGACTTTCAGTACTCCGACTACTTCGGCAAGCAGCCCAGCACAGGCTACGAGCGCCTGCTGCACGATTGCATGGTGGGCGACGCTACGCTGTTTCAGCGCGCGGATATGGTCGAGGCAGGATGGAGTGTGGTCAGTCCGATGCTGGACCTTTGGAAAGCCCTGCCGCCGCGCAATTTTCCCAACTATGCGTCTGGAACGTGGGGGCCGAAAGACGCCGAAGATTTGCTGGAGCGTGACGGGCGGCATTGGCGGAACTTCGAGCAGTAAGCCAGGCGGCTGGAACGGCGCGTTGGGCGTGGGGCCTGGATTGTGGAAGGGCACGACTTCAGTCGTGGCAATAAGAGCGCTGGACGAAGGCGGCTTCAGCCGCTGCGGCCCGCTGGTCGCTTGAAAGTTGGTATTGCGAGGAAGTCTGCGAATGGTGGAGCGTCACGCCACAGACCACAGCAAACCCCAGCGGCTAAAGCCGCTCCATCCCAGGCCCAAGGTGGCACGAGTGAACTCGTGCCCTTCCCGGTTCGCAGTCTTCAGAGAGCGCTCCTGCGCTAAAGATCGCTTTGCCTTGAATACCGCTTCCTGATCTGCCGCTACTTGCTCTTCATCTCGTACACGCCATCCCAGTCCGGTTCTGGCGCGGTTTCCATGAATTCCAGGGCGCGCTGCAGGAAGATTTGCGTCGGGCCATCTTCCGGAAAGGATGCGAGCAACTCCCCGAAAGTGCCGGCAGCCTCGCGCCAGTTTTGCGCGTGATACGCCTTCATGGCGTTTTCAAAGCGGGTAATCAGAGCCTCGTATTTCGGTCTGGCCGCTTCCACATCCATCAATTCGTAAACTACGAC
>DATGYF010000056.1:0-1593 GCA_035298145.1 Terriglobales bacterium
TTCATCGTCAGGATTCACACCTACATGGAGAAGGCCCTGCGGGAGGCGAAGGTCAATACCAGCTGGATCAGCCCAAATACTGAGTACGAAGGTGCGGTCCACAGTTTTCTGGATGCCATTCTGGACGATTCGGCGGGCAACCCTTTTCTTGATCAGTTTGCGCCCTTTCAGGCCAGGATCGCCAGGGCCGGAATTTTCAATTCGCTTTCGCAGACCCTGTTGAGAATCGCCGCTCCGGGTCTGCCCGATCTCTACCAGGGAATGGAAGTATGGAACTTCAGCCTCGCCGATCCTGACAATCGCCGCCCGGTGGACTACGACCGGTTGCAGGCTCTGCTGGCGCAACTTCACGACGCCGGGTCCGATGACCCTGCCGCACTTGTCGATCGTTTGCTCGCCAGCCCGGCGGACGGCAGTCTGAAGCTCTATGTGACCCGCTGTGCGCTGCGTTTTCGCCGTGAACATCGCGCCTTGTTTGCCCAGGGCAGCTATGTGCCGCTGCGTGCCGCTGGAGAAAAGAATAAACACGTGATCGCCTTCGCCCGCTCCTTTCGGGGCACCACCGTCGTTGTGCTGGCTGGTCGGTTCTTTACCCAGCTCGAGGGTCATGCGCCAATGCCGCTGGGCGCAGACACCTGGGGAGACACCGAGGTCATCCTGCGCAAGCAGCTTCCTGCCGGCGAGTATCGCGACGCATTCACGGGAAAGAAAGTTTCTTCGGTGCCGCGAGACGGAGACTTCGTTCTCCCGGTTGCCGGGGCGTTTGCGCACCTGCCGATTGCCATGCTGGTAAATGTTCAGAACAGGTTCGAGGGCTCCGCGGATGTCAGATAGGCCAACCGAAAAGAAATGGGGACTTCGGTTCGGCGCATCGGTCCGCAGCGGCTACAGCGTCGAATTTCGGGTCTGGGCGCCCAACCTGACGAGCCTGGCGGTTCGCGTCATGGGCGGAAACGAAGGAGAACCTCCGCGTACGATTCCGATGAGACAGTCGTCGGACTCCGAGTTTGTGGCGACCGTTCCCCAGGTCGGTGCCGGTGCGGACTACGTTTATGTGCTCGATGGCGAGCGCGAACGTCCTGACCCGGTTTCGCGCTGGCAGCCGGGCGGCGTGCACGCTCCTTCCCGCGTCGTCGATCCCGCGTCGTTCCGCTGGTCAGACCAGGGTTGGTCTGGAATCCCTCTCCGAGATTTCATTATCTACGAGCTCCACACTGGCACGTTTACCCGGGAAGGAACTTTTGAAAGCATGATTCCGCGACTCCCCTACCTTCGCGATCTCGGCATCACCGCGATTGAAATCATGCCGGTCGCGGAGGTCCCGGGAAATCGGAATTGGGGCTATGACGGCGCCAGCCTCTATGCGCCCCAGTCTTCCTACGGTGGTCCCACCGGCCTGAAGAAGCTGGTCGATGCCTGCCATCAGCATGGGTTGGCGGTCGTGCTGGACGTGGTTTACAACCACCTCGGCCCCGAAGGAAATTATCTTCCCGAGTTTGCCCCCTGCTTCACCGACACTCACCACACGCCTTGGGGAAAGGCCATCAACTTTGACGGACCGGAGAGCGACGGCGTCCGCCGCTTCATCATCGA
>DATGYF010000057.1:0-4242 GCA_035298145.1 Terriglobales bacterium
CGCGGCCAGCAGACAGCGAAGCGCGCTCTCGAAGTGGCCTGCGCCGGAGGCCACAACATTCTGATGATCGGCCCGCCGGGCTCCGGCAAAACCATGCTGGCCAAGCGCATGCCCACCATCCTGCCTCCCTTCAGTTTTGAAGAAGCGCTTGAAACCACCAAGATCCACAGTGTGGCCGGCGTGCTCGATGCCGGCGCCGGACTGGTCGGCGTACGCCCGTTCCGCTCACCCCACCACACCATCTCCGACGCCGGCCTGATCGGAGGAGGCGCCGTGCCCCGTCCGGGCGAGGTGTCGCTCGCGCACAACGGCGTGCTTTTTCTGGATGAACTTCCCGAATTCCCGCGCAATGTTCTGGAAGTGATGCGACAACCACTCGAGGATGGCACCGTCTGCATCGCCCGCGCCTCGATGTCTCTGACTTTTCCCGCACGCTTCATGCTGGCGGCGGCCATGAATCCCTGTCCCTGCGGCTATTTCAATGACCGCTCCCGCGAATGCCACTGCAGCCGGCCCATGATCCAGCGCTACATGGGCAAGATTTCGGGACCGCTGCTCGACCGCATCGATATCCACATCGATGTGCCCGCGGTCAATTACAAAGAGCTGAGAGCAGGAAGTGAACCGGAAAGCTCAGCCAAGATCAGGGAACGGGTCATGCGCGCCCGAGAGATCCAGATGCAGCGGTTCGCATCGTCGCGCTCGCGGCTTTACTGCAACGCCCAGATGGCGCCCCGCCATATTCGCGCTTCCTGCGAGCTTTCCGCCGACTGCGAACGCCTGCTGGAGCGCGCCATGACCCAGCACGGCATGACCGCCCGCGCCCATGACCGAATACTAAAGGTAGCCCGCACTGTTGCCGACCTCGAAGGCACCCCCGCCATCGAGCCCAAACACATCGCGGAGGCCATTCAGTACCGAACGCTGGACCGGACGTTCTGGGCGTAAAGGCTCGTGTGGGAAGGCGAAGCTCGGCAATTTTTGTGTGGCGCGGGCGCCCTCGCCCGCGTGGTGCCGGAAATCAACGTCAAAGGCCGCGGGCGGGGGCGCCCGCGCCACACCATCTGACCCGTCTTTCCGGGTTTGACCAACCCTCCCTAACATGCTATAAAAGCTGGTTTTGTATCGGGCCTCCGGCAGCAAGATCAGCGTCCCGCCGGCGGCCTCTGCGGTACGAAATCCGACGCGGCCAAGCTCAACACTCCTGTTCAATGCCGTGTAGTGGAAGCGTGTTCGGAACTCCGGCAATGCGCTCCCCGGCGCTCTCGATCAGAGCGTCCGGTTGGTGCTGTTCGCTGGGTGGCAGTGCCTAAACACGTGATGGCCCTGAAATAGTCTTCATACCGGAGGAATTCCTATGCGCACCTGGCTGGCGAGAGCTGTGTCCGATGGACGCCAATTCGCCCATTTCTGCACCCGGACGGTGGCAGCCACCATCGCCGTCCTCAG
This sequence comes from Terriglobales bacterium, assembly GCA_035298145.1. Lineage (GTDB taxonomy): Bacteria > Acidobacteriota > Terriglobia > Terriglobales > Acidobacteriaceae > JAIQFF01. The sequence continues at coordinate 1,450 of DATGYF010000057.1, forward strand.
TTTCGCTTCGATCTCCGCCCTGGCCCAGCCTGCCCACGAAGTAGGCGGCGAAGCTAGCCTGAAACTTCCCGATCTCTCACAGGTACTCTTCCTCGGCATCGACGGCCATCGCCTGCTGATGATCGGCATCTTGTTCTGCATCTTCGGCCTGGGATTCGGCCTCATCATCTATACCCGCCTGCGGAAGATGCCCGTGCATCGTTCCATGCTCGAGATTTCCGAGCTGATTTACGAGACCTGCAAAACCTACCTGATCACCCAGGGCAAATTCCTGCTGATCCTCTGGCTCTTCATTGCCGTCGTCATCGTGCTCTATTTCGGCGTTCTCTCGCCGGTGCCGGAGAAGCCGATTGCCATCACGCTCCCTATCATCCTTCTCTTCAGCCTGGTGGGAATCGCGGGCAGCTACGGTGTCGCCTGGTTCGGCATTCGGGTCAACACCTTCGCCAATTCGCGCACCGCGTTTGCCGGTCTCGCGGGCAAGCCCTATCCGATCTACAACATTCCGCTGCAGGCCGGCATGAGCATCGGCATGATGCTGATCAGCGTCGAACTCCTGCTCATGCTGATCATTCTGCTGTTTATTCCGGCTGACTACGCCGGGCCGTGTTTCATCGGATTTGCCATCGGCGAGTCACTGGGCGCGGCCGCGCTGCGCATCGCTGGCGGCATCTTCACCAAGATCGCCGACATCGGTTCCGACCTGATGAAGATCGTCTTCAAGATCAAGGAAGATGATGCGCGCAATCCTGGCGTGATCGCCGACTGCACCGGAGACAACGCCGGCGACTCCGTCGGACCATCCGCCGACGGCTTCGAAACCTACGGCGTTACCGGCGTCGCCCTCATCACCTTTATCCTGCTGGGGGTCAAAGATCCGACCATCCAGGTGCAACTGCTGGTCTGGATATTCGTCATGCGCATCGCCATGCTGGTGTCGAGCGCGGCCGCTTACTTCATCAACGGCGCCATCGCGAAGGCCCGGTTTGGCACCGCTGACAAAATGAATTTCGAGACGCCCCTGACCTGGCTGGTGTGGCTCACTTCGCTGATTTCCGTCGCGGTCACTTTTATTATTTCCGCAATTATCGTCCCCAGCCTCGGCGGCGATACCACGCAATGGTGGAAACTGGCCAGCATCATTTCCTGCGGCACGCTGGCGGGGGCCATCATCCCCGAACTGGTAAAGGTCTTCACCTCGACTGAGTCGCGGCACGTCAGAGAAGTTGTAACTTCCGCCAACGAAGGCGGGGCATCGCTTGGGATTCTGTCCGGCTTTGTAGCGGGAAACTTTTCCGGCTACTATCTCGGACTTTCCATGGTGGGCCTGATGTCCATTGGGTATTACTTCAGCACCATGGGCCTTGAGGCCCTGATGGTGGCGGCCCCGGTCTTCGCTTTTGGGCTGGTGGCCTTCGGCTTCCTGGGGATGGGCCCGGTGACCATTGCCGTGGACTCCTACGGTCCTGTGACCGACAACGCGCAGTCCGTCTATGAACTGTCGCTGATCGAGCAGGTGCCAAACATCAAGCAGGAGCTCAAAAAAGATTTCAACATGGACGTGAATTTTGAGCGCGCCAAGGACCTTCTGGAAGAAAACGACGGCGCGGGCAATACCTTCAAAGCCACGGCCAAGCCGGTGTTGATCGGAACCGCCGTGGTCGGAGCCACCACGATGATTTTCTCCATCATCATGGCGCTCACCAATGGACTTACCGAAAACGTGAATAACCTCTCGCTTCTGCACGCTCCTTTCATGCTCGGCCTGATTACCGGCGGCGCCATGATCTATTGGTTTACTGGCGCCTCCACCCAGGCCGTGACGACCGGCGCGTATCGGGCGGTCGAGTTCATCAAGGCCAACATCAAGCTCGAAGGCGTGGTGAAAGCTTCCGTCGCCGACAGCAAGAGAGTGGTTGAAATCTGCACCAAGTACGCGCAAAAGGGGATGTTCAACATTTTCCTGGCGGTATTTTTCGCCACCCTGGCGTTTGCTTTCGTCGAGCCATTTTTCTTTATCGGCTACCTGATCTCGATTGCCATTTTTGGCCTCTACCAGGCGATCTTCATGGCCAATGCGGGCGGCGCATGGGACAACGCCAAAAAGATCGTGGAAGTTGAACTGAAGCAAAAGGGCACGCCGCTGCACGACGCCACGGTCATAGGCGACACCGTCGGCGATCCCTTCAAGGACACTTCTTCAGTGGCGCTGAATCCGGTCATCAAGTTCACCACGCTCTTCGGTTTGCTGGCGGTGGAATTGGCGGTGAAACTCACTGCCGAAGCCGGCGGCACTCTGGGTCATTTGCTGGCCGTGGGGTTCTTCCTGGCGTCGTTCATCTTCGTGTACCGCTCGTTCTATGGCATGCGCATCGTGAAAGAAGGAGCAGCTCGAGGCTGACCGGCACCGAATGGGAGTGTCATCCTGAGCGCAGTGGCAGCTTCGCGAAGCGAAGCTGCTGCGTAGTCGAAGGACCCCTATCAGCTTGTCCGCAGCCGTGGTTCATTCCTTCGATTATCCAAGAGCAGATTCCCAAACTTTCATCTCAGCGCAGGACATAGGGGTCCTTCGACTCCGCTGAAAGTTCGCAAGCGAACTTTCTACTACGCTCAGGATGACACGGCTTTACAGGTACAATAGCGAATCAGGCAGAAGGATTTTGACTCGCTGATTCATGTTCATCGGTCATTTCGGTGTCGCATTTGCGGCCAAGAAAGTGGCGCCCGAGACTTCACTGGGCACGCTGATTCTGGCCGCCCAGTTCCTGGACTTCCTCTGGCCCTTCTTCTTAC
>DATGYF010000058.1:0-2567 GCA_035298145.1 Terriglobales bacterium
CAGTACAACCGGTCGCCCACACGATCCATGATCTGCTTGTATCGCGCGGTGTCGCCCTGTCCATCTTTCCAGGCAATCAGCGTGGGGATTCTTGCTGCTAATTGCTCGACCCATTCGGGTGATGGCTTCACCCAGTCGCGACTGTAAACGAAGAGGCCTAGGGGCGTGGCGGCGCCGATCGCCGCATAGTAGTCAGCCAGCCCTTCGTCGTCGGCGTTTGGATAATACGGCGGCAAAGCCAGAATTCCATCCACGCCCGCCTGCGCCGATTGCTGCGCCAGTTCGATCGCCATCTGGCGGTTGAAGCCGGTGCCGCTGATGACCGGGACCTGGCCGCGCACTTCTTCCACAATGGTCTTGACCACCGCCAGTAGTTCGACAGGCGTTAACGAATACATCTCGCCCGTGCCGCCAACAGCCACGATCGCGGCAATGCGATGGCGAAGCAGCTTCTGAATGTTTTTCCGCAATCCCTCCAGGTCGAGCGAGAGATCGGATTTGAAGGGGGTGACGGGGAAGGCGATGACGCCGCGAAGTTTGCTCCGGAATTCTTCTGGTCTCATCTTCCACCCAAATAGGAAGGCGCTGGCCGGCGCGATGGAGCGACGCCTTTGCGATCACGAGGGCCCCGCTCCTACGTGGACAGTTCAGCGGTTTAACGCAAGAATGCCGAGGCACACCACAGGATCGGCGCCTGTCCGTGGAGGTCGCCCGTGAGTTTTTCGCGGTCCAGATAGTACTGCAGGTCGTTTTTCTTGCCGGTGCCCTGGCACACGTTGCGCAGATCGCCGTTGGGCTCGAGATAATTGATCATCCCCAGCCACCCTTTTCGCGCCGCCTTGCCGTAGGTCTTTTCGTCCAGCCAGCCGTTCTTGACTCCGGTAATCATGGCGAAGGTGAACATCCCGGTCGAAGAAGTCTCCGGCCAGGATTCAGGATGATCGATCAGCTGGCGCCACACTCCATCCTTGCCCTGATACTGCAGCAGCGCCTTCATCATCTTCCGATAGGACTCCATGATGCGCGCCCGCCGCGGATGATTTTCCGGCAGCGACCGCAACATTTCCGCCATGCCCGCCGCCACCCAGCCATCGCCGCGGCCCCAGTAAAACGGGACATCGGGCGCATGGTAAAAAAGTCCGTTCGGCTGCTGCAGCTTGTCCAGATACGTGGTCATCTCGAGCGCAGCGCGATCCAGATACTTGGCATCCCCCGTCGCCCGATATGCCTGCAGCTGCAGGATGATAAGCATGTACATGTCGTCGATCCAGTAGCGGGTCTGCGAGCTCAATCCGTCGGGTGTGGGATCGTCCCATTGCTTGTCGGCCGAGTTGAGACCCAGATCGAGATACTTCTTCTCTTTGGTCTGGATATAGATTTCCAGGGGCACGGTGCCGAACACGCTCCGGTCCACGTGGTCGGGTACAGGAATCAGATTCGATTCGTTGCCAAAAAGAGGATCGAAACGCTTGATCAGGCGAGCGTCCAGCTCCTTGTCACCACTCAACTGGGCGAAGGTCAGCGCGCCGTACCAGGTAGCCACCTCGGGATAGGTAATGAAGGGGGGAGGGCCCGGCCGGCCAAAGTTGGAGTGCGGAATCGCGAGCAGCCTTTCCGCCACCCGCTTGCCAATTTCCCGCGGCGAGCTGCCCGCCGGCCACTTCTTGAATTCCTTTGGTTGTTTCTGCGCCTGCAGCGGCAGGGTCAGCACGATCATCCCTGCGGCCAGCAGCAGTCCCAAAGTTTTACGGTATCGATTCATCATGAGTTCTTTATCCCCTTATGTCTGCCGGTGAAGGCATAGTGCTGTTTTCTTACGCTCTGTCGCCGCGAATGCATATGTCAAGTCAGCGTCGCAGACTACAGAATCCTCAGGTGGAAGGTCAACCCGTAAAAACTGAATTCACTATTAAGCTGAACTAAACAACTACGGAGTTTAAGACAGATGTAGGCGCGAGCGTCCCGCTCGTGCATGGGCCGGCACGAGCGTGGACGCTCGCGCCCACATTTAAGCTTCCCTGCTATGCTGACAGCGACATCAACCGGAGACAGAGTCGATGCTACGAGTCTCGTATCAGGAACTGTTCGACGCTCTGGTGCGGGTATTGCTGAAGCTGGGATTTGAGCCTGAGCGCGCCCGCCTTTGTGCACAACTCTTCACCGACACCACTCGCGACGGTGTGTACTCGCACGGACTGAATCGCTTTCCGCGGTTCGTCGCCATGATTCGGAATGGGTCGATTGATATTCATGCGAAACCGGAGTTAGTGACCGGTTCCGGGCCGCTGGAACGCTGGGATGGAAAAATCGGGCCGGGCAATCTAAATGCCAATCACTGCATGGACAGGACGATCGCACTGGCGCGCGAACATGGAATGGGATGCGTCGCACTGGCCAATACAAACCATTGGATGCGGGGCGGCAGTTACGGCTGGCAAGCTGCCGATGCGGGCATGATCGGAATCTGCTGGACCAATACTCTGCCCAATCTGCCGCCCTGGGGCGCGGATGACCCGCGCGTGGGAAATAATCCGCTGGTCATCGCTGTGCCTCGTGCAGACGGACAC
>DATGYF010000059.1:0-4479 GCA_035298145.1 Terriglobales bacterium
TCACCTTCAGAAGACTCTCTCAGGATCGGATGCTGGAGGTCGTCCGCCATGTTAGCTCCTGAAATTCAACGCCGAGGCTGAACGGTGAAAACTCCCTCGCAGGACGGAGAACAGGGACCGCCCAGGCTCGGCTAGGCGTAAATCCACGAACCCTCGCGGCCTTCGTCCTGCTGAGCAGATTCGTGGGCTCGTGTCCAATCGCCCTTGGCATCCCACCATAACCCGGCGAGGGCGAGAGTGAGTCCGGCTGGCGGCTCGGTCGCGGTGAGTGATTCACGAAAATTGTCCAAGGTCATTTCGAGTTTCAGGTGGCGTGAAGTGGAATGCTGTCCGTTTCGCCATCACGCTACTTAACGAACGACACGCAGCCGTTTTCATCTACAAGAGCGATCTCTATGCTGCTAGGAGCAGTGGGTACGCCTTGCGATGAAAGTACCTCTGAAATGCCCGAGCCGACCCAAACCCCCTCCGGGCAGCACAAGTCCACTGCAAATGGACTTACGGGTTTCTCAGAGTGAACTTCGAAAGAAGGAAATCCATGTCGTCTCCGACGCCATAGCCAAACTCATGGCTGATAGCCCGCACACGATCTAACCGGACGACAAGGTGATGGCGGCGCTCGACCGATAGTGCGTTTGCCAACTTGAGTGCCTGCTCGAACATGCGCACCAGTGCATTGAAGTATCCCTCGTCATCATTGGCAATGTCGCTGCAAAACCCAGAGGCCTGCTCGCAGTAGAAAACCATCAACTCTGCCAGTCCCTCGGGATCGCCAACTGCCTTCTTGTAATCAGAGATTGCCCGCTTGGCTTGGGAGACAGAGGTGTCCTGATTCCGGAACACGTCAGGCCAAAGCCAGCGATCAATGATTTTCTTGTAAGGTTCCAGCACGTCCTCGCCTAAGCCAAAGCGGGAATGAAGAAATGTCTGATTATCCTTGTGCGCATTGTAGAGACTCTGGATCAAGCCTAGCAGTGCTGTCCGGTCAAAATCCGCGAGTCTTTCTTTGACATCTGTCCACGTGGGTCGCGATTTCGGCGTAGGTTTGGCCATACACTCCACGATTCTACCCATGCGAGCCAAAACACCGGAAATCTGGCTCGCGACGATTCACCCAAGGCCGACCGTCCGTGGGAAAATGAACCCCGATGAACGCCACGATCCCAGAGCGCAGGCCCGCGACTGAGGAAATCTCCGGTCTGATCGAGCGCGTCACCTTCCACAACGACGGAAGCGGCTTCTGCGTCCTCCGCGTGAAGGCACGCGGGCAGCGCGAGGAGACGACGGTCGTCGGGTCGCTCCCTTCGGTGACCGCCGGGGAATGGCTGACCGCGGAGGGCTGGTGGGTCAGAGACAAAGAGCACGGGCTGCAATTCAAGGCGACGAGCATGAAGACCGTGCCGCCGACCACAGCCGAGGGGATCGAGCGGTACCTCGGCAGCGGCTTGGTCAAGGGCATCGGGCCTATTCTTGCGAAGAAGCTGGTCGGGCGGTTCGGAGCCGATGTTCTAGCAGTGATCGAGAACCGAGCCGCCGAACTCCAATCGGTGGACGGGATCGGTCCCAAGCGCCGGGAGCGAATCGCGCATGCGTGGCAGGAGGCAAAGCAGGTCCGCGAAATCATGTTGTTCCTGCACAGCCACGGGGTGAGCACGAGCCGGGCGGTGCGAATCTTCAAGACCTATGGCGAGCAGGCAATCGAGAAGGTGCGGAGCAATCCCTACATGCTGGCGAAGGACATCTACGGGATCGGCTTCGCGACCGCCGACCAGATCGCGCAGAAAGTCGGGATTCCGAGAGACTCGCTGAACCGGGCGCGGGCGGGTATTGACCATGTCCTGCTGGAAGCGACTTCGGACGGTCACTGTGCCCTGCCTCTGGAAAAGCTTAAGCTCGCGGCAGTGAAGCTGCTGGAGGTGCCGGAAGGGACAATCGAGCAGGCGTTGTCGCAGATGCTCACAAGTGGCTCTTTGCTGTTGGAGCAGATCGACGGGGAACCTCTGATCTTCTTGCCACACCTCAGGAGAGCGGAAGAGGGCATCGCGGCAAGGATCAAGAGCCTAGCTGAAGCGGAGCTGATCTATCCACCGATTGATTTCGAGAAGGCGGTCGCGTGGTGCGAGCAACGGACACAGAAAACTCTCGCCCCCGGTCAGCGCGAGGCGCTGAAGACGGTTCTCGCCAACCGGGTTGTGGTCATTACCGGAGGGCCGGGGGTGGGAAAAACCACGCTCGTGAACTCGATCCTGATGATCCTGCGTGCCAAGGGCGTGAAGTGCCTGCTGTGCGCTCCTACTGGACGGGCGGCGAAGCGGCTCACCGAGACCACGGGCTTGGACGCGAAGACGATCCACCGCCTGCTGGAAATTGATCCCGCAACTGGGCGGTTCAGCAGAAACGAGTCGAACACGCTCGCCTGCGGTCTTCTGATCGTGGACGAGACTTCGATGGTGGACGTGCCGCTGATGAACTCCCTTATGCGGGCTGTGCCCAACCGCGCCGCATTGGTTCTGGTCGGCGACATAGACCAGCTTCCGTCCGTTGGTCCGGGCACGGTGCTTCAAGACCTGATCGAGAGCGGGGTCGTGCAAGTCGTGCGGCTCACCGAAGTGTTCAGGCAGGCTGCGGGCAGCCGCATCATCACCAACGCGCACCGCATCCGCCGAGGGCAGATGCCCGACATGCGCGGAGCCCACCCGAGTTCCGATTTCCATTTCGTCGAACGGGATGACCCGGAAAAGATCGCGGCAACACTGGTCAAGCTGGTGCAGGAGAGAATTCCAGACCGATTTCATCTCGACCCGATCCGCGACGTTCAGGTTCTCTGCCCGATGAACCGGGGATCGCTCGGCGTGCGGGAACTGAACACAGCCCTACAGAAGGTATTGAACCCAACCCGACCCGGTCAGCCGACCGTGGAGCGGTTCGGATGGCGATTCCAGATCGGCGACAAAGTCATCCAGACAGAGAACGACTACGACAAGGACGTGTTCAATGGCGACGTGGGGATCGTCGAGCGGGTCGATATGGTCGAGCAGCAGGTCGCCGTGCGATTTGACGAGCGGCTGGTCAAGTACGACTTCGGAGAATTGGACGAGATTTCGCTGGCTTACGCAATCACGATCCACAAGTCCCAGGGATCGGAGTTCCCGGCGGTAGTGATCCCGCTGGCGACCCAGCACTACATGCTGTTGCAACGCAACCTGATCTACACGGGGATCACGCGTGGCAAGCGGCTGCTCGTTCTGATCGGGCAGAAGAAGGCGTTGGGTATTGCCGTTCGCAATGACCGACCGCAGCGGCGGTATTCGGGGCTGCTGGCTAGTCTGAGGGGCGGCGGGTAGGCAACAATCACGATTGCGCTCTGCGGAACACGTAGAAGAACACCGCCACGCTGAAGCAAGCGAACGCATAGACGAACCACGGGAACAGCATTACCGCGGGAGCCACTCCCCGCAGCACATTAACGACGGTGGAGGCGAACATCCACACGAGGAGAACGGTTCCTAGAATCGTTCCGACCAGTGCCAGCAATGCCGCATTCTTGATTGTCATGCTCGGAGTATGAAGGCTGGCAGCGTCACGCAACTCGCCTTCTGTCGCCCAGCTTCCTAAGTGCAATAATTCACGCCCATAGGTTGCGGCGCAAGCTTGTGCCAACGCCTGATTTCGTCATTCGTGATCAATGGAAGTGTTGAGCAAAACTGAACAGACCGCGAAATATAGGGCGAGTATCGATTAACGAATGTTTATCGTTGTTATCGCCGATTGCGGTCCCGTAGCCGGTTGTGGATTGGTGATTGCTAACCCTTCCGTAACCAGGATTGGAGAAGAGTTGCCCGTTTGCTCGAGAATAAACTTGTCAATCTGCACCTGGGAACCTCTCAGTGGCTCAACTTTTGTAGCTCTGCATCCAACCCCTTCGCGTTCGGGCAGTTTTGCTGCTGGGTGCTCCACAAATCTCGATGATATTGTAGAACCGCGGTAGCAGTTGGTTCCGTACCCGGCGTATAGCGTGTGGCGTTCTGGTTCACTCGACGAGGAGCGTTACTCATGGTTCGGTGTTCATTCCCGGTTGTGGTCAGCTTTCTTATCAGCTCTCTCGTTGGGATTGCGACAGCATCCACATTTGAAGTCAACGATTCTCCGAAGATGGCCCTTAGTGAGAATTGGTTCATCCAGCCCTCGGCCGATGTGCCTGCAGACGGAGCGACAATCTCGGTAGTTGGTTTTCCGACGCGCGGCTGGTATCCCGCCACGCTTCCTTCCACGGTTCTGAGCGCGCTGGTGGAGGACAAGGTGTACCCTGATCCCTACACGGGGATGAACCTGCGCTCCATCCCCGGCACGACCTACCCCATATTTGAGGACTTCTCAAATATTTCGATGCCGCCAAACAGCCCCTTCCGGCAGCCATGGTGGTTTCGCACGGAGTTCAAACTTCCGAGTGAATACAGTGGAAAGACGCTATGGCTCGGC
>DATGYF010000060.1:0-6699 GCA_035298145.1 Terriglobales bacterium
GCGGAGCGTCTGCGGCGCATGGTCCCATCCGCCGAGGTGGTGCGCTTCGCAAACAGCGGCAGCGAAGCCACCATGCTCGCCCTGCGCCTGGCCCGCGCCCACACTGGCCGCACCAAATTTCTCAAATTCGAAGGACACTACCACGGCTGGTACGATCCTTATCTTTTGAACGCGCACAGTCATGCGCCGGAGAAATTGGGCCCGCCGGTGAATCCGAACCGCATGCCCGACTCGGAAGGCATCCCGGCATCGACCTTCGACGATGTGGTATTGGCGCCATGGAACGATGTCGCTGCTCTCGAGCGCGTGATGAAACAGCACGGCCGTGAACTCGCCGCCGTGATCACGGAACCGATCATGGCCAACATGGGTTGTATCCTGCCGCGTGAGGAGTATCTCGAACGCCTGCGAGCGCTCACGCGGGAGTACGGCGCCCTGCTGATCCTAGACGAAGTGGTCACCGGGTTCCGCTACGCCCCAGGCGGATGCCAGGAGTATTACGGCATCACGCCCGACATCAGCACTTTCGGCAAGGCCCTGGGTGCGGGATTTCCCGTGGGCGCAGTGGCCGGACCGCGATCCATCCTCGATCGCATGCGCTGGAGCGAACACATGGTGCTGCACTACGGCACTTTTAACGGACACCGCCTCACCATGAAAGTCGTGGCTGCGAACCTTGACCTGCTGGCCGCGGACGGCGCGTACCTGAAACTGCACAATGTCGGTAATGCCGCCATCTCGGGCCTGCGCGAAGTTTTTCGGCGGCACAATATGAAGGCCATCGTGCAGGGCTTCGGCCCCATGTTCCAGATTTACTTCACTGACCGTGATGCCATCCACGACTACCGCGACTATTGCACATACGTGGATACTCATCTCTACTCTCGCTTCGTTCATCGCCTGCTCGAACGGGGCATCTACATGACTCCGTCCAACGGCCTGCACTGGATCATCTCCACCGCGCATACGGAGAAGGATGTTGCCACGCTGATCGAAGCCGCGGACCTGGCCTGCGCCGGCCTGGGATGAAAGCCGTGAGAAACAATGCCGTTGTGTTTCTGGGTGGTGGACGCATCACCAGCGCGCTGCTGGCCGGTTTGCGCCTGGCAGGATTCAGGCAGCCCGTCGTCGTGCACGATCACAACCCGCACAAGCTGCGTCAGCTCAAACGCCAGTACGATGTTCAGGTTGAGCCTGACCTGCGTCGCGCCGTCGAGCAGGCCCACCTTCTGATCGTCGCCGTGCGGCCCGATGGAGTCCGCGACCTGTTGCAGCAGATTGGCCATGCGGGACAGTTTCGCTCGCTCACGGCAGTGAGCCTGGCCGCGGGCATTCCGCTCAAGAATTTACGCGCATGGGCCGGCCTTCGACTGCGCTGGGCCCGCGCCATGCCCAGCCCGGTTGCGCGCACCGGACGCGGTCTTACGGCAATAACTTTCGACCGCGGTCTGCCAGTCTCAGCGCGCCGCGAAATACGGGATTTCTTTTCGCGAGTAGGTACCGTGCTCGAAATTCCCGAGAACAGGTTCGACGCCTTCACCGTGACTTACTCTTCCAGCCACGGCTATCATGCTCTGTCCGCACTGGCCGAAGCCGCCGAGAATCTCGGTTTGGATCGCAAGACCGCATTGACCGCAGCCGCGCACGCCCTGGCCGACGGAGTGCTGGCCTGGCGCGCGTCCACTCTGTCTCTGGACGCGCTGCTGAACGAAGCCGCCACTCCCGGCGGCATCGCCGCCAGCACGATGTCGAAAATGAATCAATCCGGATACAAACGCAGCGTGCAGCTCGGTTTGCGGGCGGGAATGAGGCGCGCAGCAAAGAACGCGAAGAGCTGATTTCAAGTTCCCGAGGGTGCCCGTCCAGGCTCCGCTGGGGAGCTCGATGTCCATTCACTGGAGACTTGATCCCGTGGAGACTCGCGGCGAGCTACGGTGCCCCATTCATTTCGCGCCTTCTGCGAAATGAGGGAGGCGTAATCCTGCGATGAACTTATCTGCACAAGAAAGCACCCAAGCGGGGCTTGGACGGGGCGCCCGCCGCCCGTCCTCAGTCTTAAAGACTGTCGGGTCAAGATAAAAGGTAGGGCCCCCAGTCAGGCGCAAAATACATCCGGCTCGGCCGTGGGCCCGTCCAGATGTCCGACGAGTCTCTTCTCCATTCCGTCGCGCGCGGGCGTCAGTTCCTGGCGCAGGCGCTCCATCTCCTGTCCGGGCAACGGGGAGAAGCTGCGCGCTACTTCGATATTGTGTTCGAGCATTTCCAGACGCGGCATTCCCACAACCGCGGTGGTTACCGGCAGGCTCATCGAATAGCGCAGCAAAGATCTGATGTCGCTTTTTCCGGAGCCGCTTCCCAATAGATATTCCTGCCCCGTCACCTTCATGGCAATGATCCCGAGATTTTTCTGCCGGGCGGCGGGCAGGGCGAGCTCTTCAAAACGCCCGTTGCGCGAGGCGTTCAGGGCCATCTGCACGCAGTCCAGATCGTGCCGCTGGATAGCCTGGGCCATCACTTCTCCATTGGTGTGACTGGTCATGCCGATGAAGCGCGCCATCTTCTGTGCGCGCGCCTCGAGTGCGCCCTTCAGCGCCCCATCGGGAGCCTCGACTTTCGCCAAGTCATCGGCCTGGCCCAGACTGTGAATATGGACCAGGTCCACGTGGTCAACCCGCAGCCGCTTCAGGCTGCCTTCCAGCCGCCGCAGGAATCCGTCCCGGGTGCGGTCGGGAATCTTGGTAGCCAGCCAGACTTCCTTGCGACGCGTCGCCATGGCCTGGCCGACGCGCGACTCGCTCTCGCCGTCGCCGTAGGCATAAGCCGTGTCCAGATAGGTAATGCCGAGATCAATGGCGCGGTTCAGCGCCGCCAGCGCCTTATCTTCGTCGCGGTACATAAGGAAGCGGCTACCGCATCCGAATGCCAGAATCGAAACTGTGGCGCCCGTTCGCCCCAGGGTGCGCGAGGGGAGCGGACCGGCCGCGCCAGGCCGGGCGGCGGCAACATCCTTGAGCAGCGACAAACTCGCGCCCGCCGCCGTCCCCAAACCAATTCGCTCAAGAAATTTTCTCCGCGAGAGCTCTTTGCTCATGGCTGTCTCCTTGCTGAATCCAACCGGCACGTGGCTTTCAGGAATTTAGCTCAACCCGGTAGGCGTAGTCGATAGGAACCGCAGAGTTGCAGGGAACCGCGAACCTGATAGCCGGCAGAAGGTGTTGGTTTATTTGGTGGCGGCGGTTGGACTCGAACCAACGACCTACGGATTATGAGACCGTCGCTCTAGCCACCTGAGCTACGCCGCCACATGTTTACAACGACTTACACAGACCACTGCTCTTTCCATGCGGTTGCGAGAAGGCATGGGCCAAATCCAGGCGGGCTGTTCACGAAGGTTTCGGGTTCGCTGCGACTGGCAATGAAGATTGTAGATGGTCAGCCGCGACTGGCGCAACGCTATGCCCACCCGGCGTCAACCGGGCGGTCTCTGGGCGACCTTCTTAAAGGCACTGCCCGGCGGGTGCGGAACAGCGCCCGCTACCGCCGACCGCCGGATTAAAACAAGCTGCCCGCACCAGTGATCGCGATTTTGCTTGCTCCCTGAAAAGAAATAGTGAGTTTGTGGGATGGTGGGTCGTACTGGTAATCCGAGCCCGGTTTCAATTGCACTCCGTTCCGGGTCACTCCTGTGACTTCTTTGCAATACACTTCGATCGCGCCGGGCGCTCCCAGGTCTCCAAACTCAATCTTCAGGCCATCGCCCACAAGCTCTGCGGTGATTTTCTGCACTCCGCTGCCGGTATAGTAGTCAAATTGGCTCTTGCTGCTGGCCGTGGGAAAGAATTGCAGGCGCAGCTTCGGAGTCCACTTCTGTTCCCAGTTGTTGTTCAGCTTTACAATGTCGCCGCGCGGAATAATTGCTCCCTCGCGAACGTACACCGGGATAGTCCCCAGGGGGGCGGCGGCCTTGATGGTGCTGCCTCCGGCATACACGGTTTGCTTGTCGTGATAGTTCATCCACTTTCCGGCCGGCAGATAGACCTCGCGTTCCGTGGTCTGGGCGGTGGTTACGGGCGCTACAAGAAGGCCGCCGCCGTAGAGGTATTCGTCCCACGTGTCGGTCAGGCGGGCGTCGTCAGGGTAGGCGAGGACCAGCGCCCGCATGATGGGCATGCCGTCCTGCGTGGCCTGATACATCGCGGACCGCGTGTACGGGATGAGGTCGTGATGGGCAGCCACATATTTTTGCGCGATGCCGACCACCTCAGGGCTGTAGTCATCCCAAAGCGTGCGCTTGGGACCCAGGAGCACCTCCATCATTGGACTGAAGGCGCTGAACTCCAGCCAGCGCGCCAGCAACTCGTTGTCTGGTGACGGCGGAGCGAAGTAGCCGCCGGTGTCGGATCCCCACATGGGGAAGTTAATGGTCCCGGAGCGCAGCCCATTCTTTACCGTGACCTGAAGTCCTTCGAAGGTGGACCACGAGTCGCCATTCCAGATGGCGGAATATTTTCGCGTGGTGTCATTGGCGTTGCGAGAGAAGATGAAGTAGTCGTTGCCGTAGGCCGCGCTCATCCCTTCGGCGGACAGTTTGGGAAAAAGCACTGCGAATTGGTTTTCGAGCAGTTGCGGCATTTCGTTTTCCTCGCCGCGGTCGATCTTGTATCCCTTTATGCCCAGGCGCACGTAGGCGTCGAGCTTCTGCTTGAACCAGTCATACACTTCTGGGCGTCGAATATCTGCCGCCGGCCATTTCAGCGGGAAGAGATAACCCTTGGCAGAGCCTTCCTTGAATAAGTCTCCGGAACAGCGGTTGGCGGTCCACAACAGAAGGTTCATGCCGCGATCATGCAGGTCGTGGATCATCTTCGCGGGATCGGGAAAGGAGGAGTCGAAATCCATGGCGCCCCATCCCAGCTCTCCCGAGGAGTACGGGCGGTCCAGCCACATGGCGCCTGCCGGCAGGTGCAGGGCGCGCAGGCGGTCGGCGTCCTGAATCACTTTTTCCTGGGCGTTGGTGACCCCCCGTAAATCGGCATGGTGATCGTCCCGCCACCAGATGCTGCCAAAGGCCCAGAGTGGCGGCATGAAAGCGGGGCCGGCAAGGGCGTTGTAACGGTTCAGGATGTCAGCATAGGACGGCCCATAAATAATGTCGTAGGTAAGGTGCGAGTCTTTGAAAGAAAAGGTCGTCTTGCCTGCCTGCGCGACCGCATAGTGGGCTTGCGCCAGGCTCTCGACATAGATCCCGTACTTGTTCGAGGTCATATAGAAGGGCGCGCGCGCACTGGCGTGATGAACGTAGCGCTCGTTGCCCATGCCCAGGAAATCGTGGTCGGCTCCGCGGTTGTCCAGGCTGCCGCCGAAGGGCTGCTCCCAGATTCCGTAGTAGTGTTCGCCCTGATCGTTGAACTCCTCGGAAATTTCGCTGGGCGTCGCATCCTTATATGTCATCGCCACCTGCAAGACTTCCGGCTTCACAAAAGTGAAACTTACCTGGGCCTGGGCGGGCGTTCCCGGGGGCATGCTCTCCCGCCCGGCCAGCTGCAAACGGAGTTCGGCCTGCAGGCTGCTTGCCGATTTGCTTACGTTTGCCGCCTCGGACGCCGGATACAGCTCGGGGCCGAATGTGACTCCTGTGCTGCTCTGTGAAAGCAGCACCTGGCCGGTAGAACGCTCGATCACCCGGTAGGAATAAGGAGACGTGTTTAATTCGAGGCGCAAGACCGAGGACTCAACCGTTTCGGTGGCTGCCACAGACTCTGAACTCAAGAACAGGAGGGAAACTGCGAGCAAGAGCAGAGATCCAAAATTCCTGGAGCTGTGATTCCTGAAACTCGTCACCATGAAGACCTCGGAGTAACGATGTGAGATCAAGAAGATTCTTTTTGCGACAATCGCGGCCAATCAAAATTTAAGCCGCACACGCTGGCTTGCCAGCGGCGTGTCCGGCTTGTCGGTCCTGCCGGCGTCGGGCTAGAAATAGAGCTTCAACGCCAGTTGACCAATGCGTGGGTCTGACGCCTGTTGAATCGCACCGAATGCGCTGGCTTTAACCTTTTGGAAGTTACTCAGAGAAGCCGTGTCATCCATGAAGTTGGCGCGATTGAAGACGTTGAAGAACTCGGCGCGGAACTCGAGTCTCCACCGTTCCGTGAACACGAAGTTCTTGGTTGTGTTCATGTCCCAGGTATAAGCCCCGGGCAAACGGAATCCGTTCTTGCCGGTGTTGCCGAAAGTGCCGGTGGTGCCAATGGCCTGCGCTTTGCTTGCGAAGGAGGCTTTGTTGAGCCAGTCCACGCAAGGCTTGGGGTTGGAGCCGGTGTTGATTCCGGCAGCCGCGCATGCGCCTGGGGCGTAGGGATCGGCTCCTGCAATCAGCGTGGCCCGGTCCTGGCCAATGCCAGTGCCGGACACTTCGTCGCCTTGCAGCACCGTGAACGGACGTCCGGTCTGAGCCGAAACTACTCCGCCCAGTTGCCATCCTCCCAGGACGTTGCGCAGAAACCCGTTGCCTCGCGCAGGCGTGGGCAGCACCCACACATACGACGCAACGAAGCGATGGGTGTGATCAAAGTCGGACGGCCCGTAGTCAAACTGATGACGCAGCGGATCGTCCCAGGGACGCGTCGAGTACGTATCGAAGCCGGTTACACCAGCGCCTGCCGGGAGATCGTCGATGCTTCGAGAGTAGGTGTAACT
>DATGYF010000061.1:0-4748 GCA_035298145.1 Terriglobales bacterium
AACCAGGCCGAACCGAAACAACGACTTACGCCAGAACAGGCCGCCTTGAAGCAGGCGCGGGAGGCGCTTGAGCTGTCCCGCCGGCGGGTTCTGCAGCAACTGCAATCCATCCAGAATCCTCGTCATCGCCAAATCCTTGAAAGCGCTCTTTCTGAGCTCGATAGCCGGCTGGAACGGCTGGGCTAAGTCTATGGTGTGGTTGACTTTGAGTTGAGTTTGAATATTTTTCAAGTATAATGCCTCTATCCCCCATGAAAGCTTACGTGTACGTGTCGCTCAAGAAGAGCGTTCTGGATCCGCAAGGCAAGACCATCCAGGGCGCGCTCAAGAAAATGGGATGTAAGGGATTGGAACAGGTACGCCAGGGCAAGTATTTCGAGCTCACACTCGATGGCGGCTTGAGCCGGAACGAAGTCGAGGCAGAAGTCACACGCATTGCCCGCGACGTTCTGACCAACCCGGTAATTGAAGAGTTTCGTTTCTCCCTCGAAGACTAGCCGAAGTCCCCGGTTCGGTGATGGAAGGTTTTTCCTGCAGCGGCAGGGCTTGGTTGTCCGCCGAAACGCCTGGTCGGCGTTTCGAAGCAGTGGCCGGATTCTAACTCACAAAAATACATCTTCGGTTTCCCCCGGGCCGAAAACTAGGAGCATTCGCATGTGCGGTATCGTGGGCTACGTTGGCAAGAAGCGGGTGGTACCGGTCATCATCGAGGGCCTCAGGCGGCTGGAATATCGCGGCTACGATTCCGCCGGAATCGCGGTCTGTGGCAATGGCGAGGGTCTGCAGATTCGCCGGGCTGAAGGCAAGCTGCGCAACCTGGAAGAAGTCATCCGCCTCAAGCCGCTCGACGGCACCTACGGCATCGGCCACACCCGCTGGGCCACGCACGGCCGTCCCACGGAAGAAAACGCCCACCCACATCGCGATTGCACCGGACGCATCGTGGTGGTGCACAACGGGATTATCGAGAACTACGTCTCGCTCAAGCGCAAGCTCATCGAAGAGGGCCACAAATTCACCACTGAGACCGACACCGAAGTGATCGCTCACCTGGTGGAAAAATACTTTCTGAAAACGGCGAACGGACATCGCCCCTCGCTCGAAGAGTGTGTCCGCAAGACGGTGGGCCAACTGACCGGAGTTTTCGCCCTGGCTGTAATCGCGGTCGATGAGCCCAACAAAATCGTGGCCGCGCGCAATGGCCCGCCCGCCGTAATTGGTTTGGGCAAAGACGAATATTTCGTCGCTTCCGATGTGCCCGCAATTCTCTATCACACCCGCGACCTGTTCTTCCTGGGCGACGGCGACCTGGCCGTGATCACGCCCGAAGGCGTGCAACTCACCGACTTCAACGGACAGCCCGTCGTCCGCCAGGTCCAGCACGTCACCTGGGACCCGATCATGGCGGAAAAGGGCGGCTTCAAGCATTTCATGCTCAAGGAAATTTACGAGCAGCCACGCTCGGTGCGTGACACTACGCTGGGACGGGTCTCGCAGGAAACCGGCCATGTCTTCCTTGATGAAATGGAGATCACCGAAGCCGAATTCAAGGCCGCCAAGAAGATCAACATCGCTGCTTGTGGAACCAGCTGGCATGCTGCCCAGGCGGGCAAGTTCATGATCGAGCGCCTGGCGCGGATTCCGGTGGAAGTCGATTACGCCAGCGAGTGGCGCTACCGCGATCCCATTATCGCTCCCGATACCCTGACCATGCTGATCACGCAGTCCGGGGAAACCGCGGACACCATCGCTGCCCAGCGCGAGGCCAAGGCAAAAGGTTCGAAGACACTGGCCATCTGCAACGTAGTGGGCGCGATGATCACGCGCGAGGCTGCCGGAACCATCTATACCCACGCCGGCCCCGAAATCGGCGTCGCTTCCACCAAGGCGTTTACCGCGCAACTTACCGCGCTTTATCTGTTCGCTCTGTATCTGGCCCAGCAGCGCGGTACCATGAGCGCCGACCAGGCCAAGGAGGCCATTCAGGAACTCACCCGTATTCCAGGCAAGCTGGAACACCTGCTGACTCGCGAAGAAGAATGTGAAGACCTAGCGAAAGAGTATTCGCGCTCGCAGGACTTTCTGTTTTTGGGACGCGGCATTCACTATCCCATCGCGCTCGAAGGCGCGCTTAAGCTGAAGGAAGTTTCCTACATCCACGCGGAAGGCTATCCCGCCGGAGAAATGAAGCACGGCCCCAACGCGCTGATCGACGAGAATCTTCCGGTCGTGATCGTTGCCACCCGCGATACCAAAGACGCGCTCTCGATGACGCGCTACGAAAAAACCTGTTCCAATCTCAAAGAGGTGAAAGCCCGTTCAGGAATGATCATCGCGCTGGCCACCGAAGGCGACGAGGACATCAAGGAAGCCGCCGATCACGTGCTGTACGTTCCACCTGCGCCGGAAGAGCTGCTGCCGATTCTTGAAATCGTTCCGCTGCAATTGCTCGCGTATCACATCGCAGTGCGCCGTGGTTGTGACGTGGACCAACCCAGGAACCTGGCGAAGTCAGTGACGGTCGAGTAAGAACAGCGGTCAGTTTTCGGTTCTCAGATCTCAGTTCTGTCATTCTGAGCGGAGCAACCGCTTCGCTTCGCGAAGCAGTTGCGAAGTCGAAGGACCCCTATAACCAGTATGACGTGGGCGTATAGGTCGACTCCTTCGTCGTTCGCGAAGCGAACGAATCTCTCGCTCAGCATGACACTGGTGGGGAGCTCGCGTCCAAGTGCGCTCCACTATCATCTACATAACCGATGTCTCCCTTTCAGACCTTCGCGACCCGTCTCGTTCGCTCGGTTTCTCTGTCAACCCAGACCAAGCATCTCGAATTCGAGGTACCCGGTGTGACGCGTTTCGGCTTCGTCGCCGGCCAATGGCTCTCCTTCAAGACCAGCAAGCCCGACGGCGAAGAAATCACTCGCGCCTATTCGATCGCGTCCCCGCCGGGAAAGGACAACCGCTTCGCGCTCTGTCTCAACCGGGTGCAGGATGGCTTCATGTCGAACTTTCTCTGCGACATGAACGTGGGGGAAGAGATCATCTGCCAGGGACCGTTCGGCGATTTCATCCTGCGGCCGCCTCTGCGCGATACGGTTTTCATCGCCACCGGCACCGGTATCGCGCCCTTTCGCTCCATGCTGCACTGGCTGCTGGCCGATCCCGGGCGCCATCAGAACAAACAGCTTTCGCTGCTGTTCGGCAATCGGACCGAGAGCGATATCTACTACCACGTGGAATTTCTGGATCTGGCCGCGCGTCATCCGAATTTTAAGTATTTGCCAACCCTCAGCCGTGGCGCCTCCGACTGGCCAGGTCTGCGGGGATATGTTCAGGAACACTTGCCGGGGATCATCCGGGGGCGCAACGACATGCATGCCTACATTTGCGGCCTGGATAAGATGATTAAAGCCAATCGCGAACTCCTTAAACGCCTGGGCTGGGACCGGAAATCGATCCTGTACGAGAAATACGACTGACTCTGTGGGATGGCGTGAGGCGGGCCCTCGTCCCCCGCCTTTCGCCATCGGCCCATGTGAAACCTGGCCTGTGCAACGGCAATGCCCCAACAAACCTCGAAGCCAAAAGCGGCGAGCGAGGCGCCCGCCCCACATGGGGAAAGTCCCTGTATCCATCTCTCTCTTTCCAGCATCTAAAACTTGACAATGATTCACTCAAGTCCTATTATCGTGGACATTGCAGTACTTAATACATTGATTAAAAAGCACTTATAGTGTCAAGGAGGGTCATAACATGGCCAAGATTATCGGTATTGACCTCGGAACCACCAACTCCTGCGTTGCTGTCATGGAGGGTGGTGAGCCCAAGGTTATCCCCAATGAAGAAGGTGGGCGAACCACGCCCTCGGTGGTCGGTTTTACCAAGACCGGCGAACGGCTGGTGGGGCAGGTGGCGAAACGCCAGGCCATCACCAACCCGGAAAACACGGTTTATTCGATCAAGCGGTTTATGGGACGCCGCTTCGACGAAGTGACCGAAGAAATCAAGATGGTGCCTTACAAGGTCGTGCAGTCGGGCGACCATGTCGCGGTGCTGGCGCAGGGCAAGGAGTACACGCCTCCCCAGGTTTCCGCCATGATTCTGCAGAAGCTGAAGAAGGCGGCGGAAGACTATCTCGGCGAGAAAGTGACTGAGGCGGTCATCACCGTCCCGGCGTACTTCAACGACGCCCAGCGGCAGGCCACCAAAGATGCCGGCCAGATTGCCGGCCTCGAAGTGAAGCGCATCATCAACGAGCCTACGGCAGCCGCGCTGGCCTATGGTCTCGACAAGAAGAAGGATGAAACCATCGCGGTGTACGACTTCGGCGGCGGCACCTTCGACATTTCGATTCTCGAAGTCGGCGAAGGCGTGATTGAAGTCAAAGCCACCAACGGTGACACTCACCTGGGCGGCGACAACCTCGACCAGCGCATCGTGGACTGGCTTATAGACGAATTTAAGAAGGATGAAGGCCTCGACCTGCGCGGCAAGGGCAACGAGATGGCGCTGCAGCGTCTGCGTGACGCGGCGGAGCGCGCCAAGATCGAACTCTCCACCACCATGGAGACCGAGATCAACCTGCCCTTCATCACCGCCGATGCCGGCGGGCCCAAGCACCTGGTCAAAAAGATGACCCGGGCCAAGCTGGAGTCGATGGTGGAAGACATCATCCAGCGCTCGGTCGGCCCCTGCAAGCAGTGCATGAAAGATGCCGGCGTGGATGCCAGCAAGATCAACGAAGTCGT
>DATGYF010000062.1:0-2837 GCA_035298145.1 Terriglobales bacterium
GAAGTGGTCTGGATCCGGCAGTTCACTCCCTATCTCGGCACCGTGGTGTACGCCTTCGCTTCCATCCTGGCCACTTATCTGGTTTCAACTTTTATCGGGTTGCAGATCTACAGACTCTGGAGCCGAAGGAATCGACGCGAAGGAAATCTGATCTGGGTCTTACTGGGATTGTTTGCCCTCCTGCCGCTGCTCGCGGCTAATCCCGCCATCCACATCTCCCGTCTGTTGCGCCTTATTGTTGGGATCGCTCCGTTTTCCGGCGTCCTCGGATTCCTTACTCCGCTGCTGGTGGATCGCTGGTCGGTCGGCGATCCGGCCAGGGCGGGGAAAGCGTATGCCGTCAACGTTCTGGGCTGCATCCTGGGACCGCTTCTGTCCGGCTTCCTGCTTTTGCCCCTGATAAGCGAGCGCTGGGTATTGTTCGTGTTTTCGCTGCCCTGGCTCCTGATGGCCTTCCGCCCGGCTGGGCCTTCAGGGAAACGCCTTGACTGGCAGGCAGGTATTTCCTACGCCGTGGTGCTGTCGGCCCTGGCGCTCGTCTTCACCCAGAAGAGTTACGAAGATCAATTCGGGCACGGTGAAGTTCTGCGCGACAACACCGCGACCATCGTCGCCATGGGAGAGGGCAGGAACAAGCATCTGTGGGTTAATGGAGTTGGAATTACGGGGCTCACTCCCATCACCAAGTTCATGGCACATCTGCCGCTGTCCTTTCTCGATCATCCTCCGAAGAACGCGCTGGTGGTGTGTTTTGGCATGGGCACTACTTACCGTTCCCTGATGTCATGGGACATCCCTGTAACCGCGGTGGAACTCGTGCCGAGCGTTCCGCGCCTATTCGGGTACTTCCACGCCGATGGTCCAGCACTGCTTCGTTCGCCGCTGTCGCGTGTGGTTATTGACGACGGTCGCCGCTACCTGGAACGCACCTATGAGCAATACGACGTCATTACGATCGATCCGCCGCCACCGGTACAGGCCGCAGGTTCGAGCCTGCTCTACTCAAAGGAGTTTTACGCGATCATCAGGAGGCGATTGCGCCCGGGAGGAATTCTGCAGCAGTGGCTGCCGGGGGGAGACGCCGTCGTCCGGGCCGCGGTGGCGCGGGCCCTGAGAGAGTCTTTCCCCTATGTACGTGTATTTCACTCGGCGGAAGGTTGGGGCTACCACTTCCTGGCCAGCGAGAGCCCTCTGCCCAACCCGACCGCGGCAGAGCTCGCCCAGCGCCTGCCCGCCAAAGCGGCAACCGATTTTCTGGAATGGGGACCGGAGACAACGCCGGAGGGTCAGTTTGCCGATGTGCTCAAGCGAGAGATTTCACTCGACGACTTGATTCAGCAAGCTCCTACAGCATCCGCCCTGCGGGACGACCGCCCTGTCAATGAATACTACCTGACGCGTCGCCGCGGTGGGATACGGCATTAGGCGACCATGTGGGGCGGGCGCCCTCGCCCGCCGCTTTTGAAGTTGCTTTTGATTTGCCATAACCTTACCGATGACCAAAGCCTCGGATTCTGCCCTGGGGAACTCAAAGGCGGCGGGCGGGGGCGCCCGCCCCACACACGAATCCTACTTGCTGGAATGAATGTGGTGAGATGTCCTTGCCGGTTTGGGTGCGAACTTCACAGGCCGCGGCCCGGGTTTCGCGGAAGTTCGAGGTCGTGCCGGAGCAACGGTCGGAGCCCCGATTTCATTCTCAGACATGGCCAGCAACTGTTTCATGATTTGAGCTTTTTCCCATTTTTGGGCTTTCTTAGGCTTGGGCACGTATCTCCGCGCCAGGATGACACCGACCGCCAGGACGGTCACAACCGAGATCCATAGGATGCTGATCATCGACGCCTGCCTTCCGGGCGTTAGTGGTCAAGCGGGGTCAACATAAATTGTGCCTTCCCGCACCGCGAGGACGTAGGTCACCGAGGTCGCTGTCCTCAGCTCGCTTCAGCCGTGTACTCATTCGTCGCCTGGTCCAAGACTGAGCCAGTTACCTTTCAAGCGTCAGACGTCGGACCTCGGACGTCGGCCGACACCAGAAGCCCGAGGTCCGAGGTCTGACGCCCGACGCCCGAAAAATAGAACGGCCCGCGCATTTTGCAATGCGCGGGCCGCCCGGTGCACTGTTTGGGATTGACCAAGAGGCGGCCACTCTAAAGGTGGTCCCCTTCGGATAACTCCGGGTCCCGGCGCGACCTGACGCCGGGCGGAATGCAACCCTAAATCACCGGTAGTCGTGCGATGGTTCTTAGAGCGACCGCTCTAAGTCACAGCCACCTCACCTGGTCTTTTACTACTCCCACATAAGTCAGAACTTGTCATCAGACCACCTCCTTTCCGGTGTAATTGCACATTAGTACGAATCGCGCAATCGCGTCAACTGCACGAAAGTGGTGTGTGATGACGAGTGAGTTTCCTTTGCGACCTTGCGGCTCTTTGCGTCCTCTGCCGTTACGGGTTGACTTAACGACTAAATCTTTAACCGCAAAGGACGCAAAGAGATCAGTAGCGCCAGGACTTCAGATCGGCTCCGGCAGGCGCGGTCTTTTCCATCCGGTCAAGAATCTTCGGCAGATACATGGTGTTGTAATGCAGGCGCGAAAGATAGTTGGGAAGCTCGGGATCGCCATTCCAGCAATGTTCCGCGCGATCGCCGTATTTCACTTCCCAGTCGTAAGGCGGGTTCTTGGTGGATTTCAGAAAATCTTCCAGGTAGTAAACCGCGTCGTTCAAGAAATAGGTATCGGCCGAGCCCACGTAGATGTGAAGCTTGCCCTGTAGTTTGGGGCCGAGCGTTGCCCAGTCGCGTTGCATGATGGCGCTCAGGTCGTAGTGTTCCTTCC
>DATGYF010000063.1:0-15615 GCA_035298145.1 Terriglobales bacterium
GAGAGTATAACGGTCGAGGCGGTAGTGCAGAAGATTTCCGGGCTGGGACTTGAGGTCGGCAAGGCACTAGCCGATGTGTCCGAGCAGCTCACGCAGGAGGTGAAGCTACTGGCCACGGTGCGGGAGGCGGTAGTGCTCGAGCGGAAAGAACTGGAGCAGCTCCATAAGATTGACGTGGCAGCCACGGCGCTCGATCAGATGGTGCAGGATTATGCGCGGGAAAAGCAGCGGTCGGAAGCAGAGATAGCGGCGCAGCGCCAGGCGTGGGAGGAAGAGTCGGCGCGAATGGAGCGCGAGCGCAAGGAGCAGGACGAGACTCTTAAGAAGCAGCGCCAGCGTGAGATCGAAGATTATGAGTATAAGAAGGCGCTCGAGCGGAAGAAAGCTCAGGACAAATACGAAGAAGAGATGCGCCTGGTGGAGAAAAAGAACCGGGAGCATCAGGAGGCTCTGGAGAAAGGCTGGGGACAGCGCGAGGCGGCGCTGAAGGAAGGCGAGGACGAACTGACGCGTTTACGGAACGAGGCGGAAAGTTTTCCTGCGCTTCTCCAGAATGAGGCGGAGACTGCAGCGTTGCGGGTGCGACGCGAGACGGAAGCCAAGTTTGAGCAGGAGGTGCTCGTTCTGAAGAAGGACGCGGAGACCGAAAGGCGGCTGGCTGAACTGCAGGTGAGGACCCTAGAGGAGACTCTGGCCCACCAGGCGGCTCAGATCTTGACGCTCGAAAAGCAGCTAGCAGAGGCTAAGCAGCAGGTGCAGGACATTGCGGTGAAGGCGATCGAGGGGGCCTCTGGGGCGAAGGCGTTGTCACATATCAACCAGATCGCGATGGAGCAAGCAAAGAATCGGCCGCAGGGGTAGCAGGAAGGCCTCGATCCCGGATCCGCCCATAGACTTGTCGTGAAACCGAAGGCTGAAAAGACCGACACGGCATTTGTGCCGATTGGAGTAAAAGAGCTGATTAACCTGTATTTGAAGACAAGCCAGACGTTGACGGGGAGCAAATCAGGTGGGAATCTCCGTTGGCGCATTAGGGACGTTGGCCCGCGCACCCTGAAATTCGCGACCGCATTGACAAAAAGCACGCTGGCCTGTTGACCGTCTTCGACCGACTCCGGCGGAAGCGCAATTTTGCCCTGTACGACGATAATGGCGCGTTCCCCAGGGTGATAGTCGGTTTGAAATGTGCCCGCCTTCTAGTGTTTTGGGGGGCCTGAGAACCGAGAAAGGCTGCCTTCATCCCGATCGGCATAACTCAGCCTAGCTGGCCTTTCTCATCTTGCGGTGAACGATTAGCATCACGCTCTCTGGAATGCGAAGCGTCTTGTAAGCTCGTCGATACCTGCCTTCGTCCGAACCGAGGGAGACCACACCCGGCTCATTGGCAAATATCTTGCGAACCATCTTCGCATCCAGATGCCACAGTTCAGACACTTCTTGAACGGTATAGTGGCGTTCGAAGGCAGAGTCATTTGCCGGAGGCTTCTTCTTTTGGTCTTCCTCTTGCAGCATCGTAATTTCTCCCGCACGAAGAGACTGGCTCATCGCAGGCGATATAGCGCTCTGGTGCGGGTACGCGTGTGTCGGTCAACCACGCTTGCATCCCCGAGCGTTTTCACTATCGCTAGGCGGACCGTGCACTACTGCGCTCGAATGTGCTTGAGCACGCTCAGATACGAAACAACTGTTGCGTAGCTGAGCCCCAGATTCACAGGACAACCACTGATCTAGTCCACCGCCGCGAAATCGCCATCTTTTGCCGATCTTGATGGTTGGAATCTCTCCGTGACAAGCGAGAATTTCTAGAGTTTTCCAGTGCATCCCGAGCAAAGGGGCCGCTTCCTTCAGAGTGAGCAACTGCGCAAAACTCTGTGGGCTTCCGTGGCCTGTCCGGCGTCAAGCATTCTTTCCGGTCGGGAATTCTAATTGTCGTTGCTCGGGAGTTCTGATTGTCGCCCATCAGTGGCCCGTGCCTCTCGGTTCGCTCCATATCTCCTCCGTGTTCCCAAGGCACGAGTTGCAATCTCCGAGTATGGAGGTTGGGGGGAGCGAAGTCTTGCGGAGAATGAACCGAACTTTCGGATTCAATCGGAAATCAAAGCGTTTCAGGCAACCAGGAGGCTTACAAGACCAGCTCTAAAGAGATGCGGTCGAATATATCGACTGCTTCTCCAAGAAAAAAAGGTCGATTGTGGTCTTCCAGCCGGTGTCAGTTGTCATGTCACCAGTATTGAAATGCGGCTGTGGCCAGTAGCCGTCGGCTCGACTACATGAAAGAGCAGGTAATATTGCCATTTTTCCCACCTTCGTGAATTGCGGAATCCTTTTTGGATTCCTGAAAAGCTCGAATAGGCTGGGAGAACGAGCAAGAGGTCTGCGCCAACCTTTCTCAGACGTCAAGCTAATTCTGCTCTCTCCCCATCCACACGGTCCAGCTCCAACCTTCCAATACACAAGCAAGTTTCATTTCAAACTGCCCTGTCCCTAGCAATGTCGTCCGCACCTGAAAGCAAAAGGTGAGCTCGGCCTCGGGGGACTTCTTTCGATTCACATCCGCGCCCACGGATCAGCCAAGCGCACCGTCATCTACGATGTCGGGAGCAAGCCGTTCTTCGAGGCTATCGGCGAAGAAGACAATCGCAATCGACGGTGGCGACAGCCCTACCCAATGATGCTGAAGCTCGTGGGCTTTGACTACGTGATCGCCCATCCAGACTGCCCGTACTTGGCGACAGAAACAGAAAAGCTTCACTACTTCCAAACCCCGCCCGGAACTTGATCCGAGCCTGTTTCCCGCTCGCCTCTACCGCTCAAAACACGCGTTCGAGGACCACGCGATACTTCGTGGACAAGTTTCCGATCTTCCTCTCTGGCATGCAGTGTGCCGCTTCCTGTGGTCACGTTTTGTTAGGTCGACGGTAGCCTCGCCAAGCCTTCGGGCTTCGACACGTATCTACTCCAATACGGAGACTTGATCGCCCAACTTCTATTGTCGCGAGTGATCTACGTCGCTTCAGACCAGCGAATGTTTGGGCAAGCCGCCCGGATTTTTCGTCGGCTGCTGGGTACCTGGTGGTGTGGGATTCAAGTCGGGCGAGGGAAGACCGAACTGCAACGACTTCTGGAAAACTTCGTGCCCGGCAGCTCTTCGAACAACGGAACACCGGTTCCTTCGACAAGCGGAAACTTGATCAACTCCGTGATGAGCTCGAGGAGTTTCGAGGGCGCGACTATGGAGCGCTATTTCGCCAATGGCAAGTCCAAGGAGACTGTGGAGTGGCGGGGGGGCTAATGTGGCCGCCAAGGAACCCTTCGCGCTGTTTGACACCTATCGGTTTCCCCCGATTGCTCGTTTTTCGGTGAGCTCACGAAGGGCGTGCCGGCATGAAGCTGCCAGAACATGAGCGGATTTTGTTGGTGGATGCTTTAGTCCGCTACAAACTCCGGGGGAGACTCGCTCGTTGCCAGGCGATAAGGTGCGTTCTACGAACGATTTCCGTAAGGAGCGGCAGTCTGAAAATCACAGCCTGCGGGCTGGACCCAAGGGCGGGAGCGACCCCGGTTTGTGGCCGGCTGAGCCGCCACAAACCCGCTTCGCTCGTTCCCTCGCTACGGGGATCGCTCCCGCCCTTGGGTGAAGTGAAATCGCTATGTTCTCCTTATCGTGAAGCGTGATGCGAGTCGGAATTCTGAGGCGACGTAACAAAAAGAGATCAACAATGCCTTCCTACATACCACAACGCGTCAAACGAGCTAAGTAGCAGATCATTGTGAAACTTTTTGAGGATCAACTGGCCATGGTCAACAGCTACGGGCGCTTCATCGACGATAGCCGCGACTCCATCATCAGCCAGGCGCTTGAGCTGGTTTTCAAGAAAGACCACGAGTTCGCTCGCTGGCTGGACCAGCGCAATTGAGATGCGGGGAGCACTACTGAAGCCAAAGGCAGGCCGGATGGAGCTTCTCCGGTTGATCGACCAGGCCCACAGGGGGGAGAGAGCAACGCGCCAACGACAGCAGTCCGTGGTCGACTTGAGAAAAGAGCCGGCATAGCAGTGGGAGAAGCATGGCCATGAAGCAGATTGTGGAACGCCGAAAGTCCATGAGTTTCGTGCTGAGCACTGCACTGGGACTCTACGTGTTTAGGGCATGCCCGTTTCCAGAAGAAAAACAGTTGCCGACTGCTTCAAATATAGGAACAAGATTGGGTTTAACCTGGCCTTGAGGCTCTGCGTGATTGCTATCAGCAACGCAAAGCCACAATGGATGACCTGTGGAAGGGCCAAAGTGTGCCGGGTCGCCAGAGTGATGCAGCCCTACCTGGAGTCAATCGTTTGACCAAAGCGCCGATTGACTTGCCCGCATCCGTTCGACAGCGACTGTTGAACCTGGCCAACCTCAGCAAACAAGATTTTGGGCTTCTCCTGAGGCCAAGTACGCCTTGGAACATGTGCTCTATCGTCTAAGCGTTTCCAAGCATCGCGACGCTCTTGTGGTCAAAGGCGCCCTTCTGTTTCAGCTGTGGACCTCGGAGCCTTATCGTCCAACACGAGACTCGGATCTACTCGATCAGGGGGGCGGATCGGCAGAGCATTCCTGCAAGATCTTCATCGTGGCTGTGTTCGCAGAAGGCGATGGGCTGCTTCTTCTGCCGGATACCATTCGTGTCGGAAGAATCAGGGACGAAGAAGAATACGACGGCGTCCCGGGTGTTTGCTTGTTGACGGGTGCTGGCCGATCCCATCCGATCACCGCGGACCCCGCAGGGAAATTTTTGCAGCGATAGGACTGGTTCCGCTGTAGGTTTTTCGTGCCCGACGTTCAGGCTTTGGTGGATCTGGCCAACTCTTGCGGACACTAGTTGTGAGCTGCTCCTGCCTGGCCTTGACCCAGGGTGCGTAGTGCTTTTCAGTGATTTTTATACTCTGGTGTCCGAGCAGGATGGATACCTGCTCCAGCGGCACACCGGCAAGAAGACTCTCGACAGCGAAAGTGTCTCGAAACATGTGGGGGTGGCATCTCTTTGCGGTTCCGTCTTCATGGCGTATGTTGGCGAGCTTGAAGACTCGTCGCAGGCTGCGTTGCCAGTCACTCACGGCCGATTTGAGCAACCCGTTGCCAGTCCAGAAGAAGTACCGTGGGTTTGGTTTTGGGCCAGGAGGAATGTTTCGCAAAGCGTCTGCTACATCGTGGGGAAGGGGAACGTACACGGGCTGCCCAGTCTTTGCGCGATACAAGTGTAACTCGTCATGTTCGTTGAGGCGAGATCGCTCTAACCCGACGGCGTCGCTGATCGCGAGGCCACTCCATCGCATCAACCAGACTAGCGTGCGAACTCGGGTGGCCTGGTTGCGTGGTTCGCTATTCCAAGCCCTGGGATTGTAGACGTAGGTTGCATCAACGATCTTGTTGAATTCGTCTTTCGGAAAATAATCGGTGGGTTTTTCGGTGACCTTGACCCGGCCAAGCAGGATCGCGGGATTGCTCTTAATCCAGCCCATTCGCAGGCAGTAGTAGAAGAACCCGATGACGCGTTCCTGCTTTTTCTTTCGCGCAAGGGGGGCGTCTTTCCACGTGGCTCGAAAAGCCTCCAGTTCTTCGCCTCCGATGCGTTCAAGTGTCTTGATGTTATGCTCGGTAGCCCAGCTGAGCAGCTGCTTGGCAAAGATCGTGGTGAGCTTGGCCACGGTTGAAGGGCTCAGATTTTCCTGCTCCTTGGCTGAAAGAAACCTTGAGACGGCATCCCCCAACGACGGGGCCAACTCTTTGTTTGGCTCGGCGCCCGCGCGCTTCCTTTGCTCGGCGTCTTCAAAGTCTCGTTCGACGGCTCGACGTGTTTCTTCGGCGCGATCCCAGGCGCGCGTCTTCGCGCTTCTCTGGGAGCGTTTCCCATTGTTGTTTATGTACAACCATTTAGGACAGTTGCAGCGCTTCCAATATTGATCGTTTTTCTTGGGACACTGAGCTGAATGGCGGGTGTAGACGGTCACGACGAGGTTTCGAATGGGCACGGCACGGTTCCTTATAGACAGGAACATAGCACACCGTGCATGCAAAATGCATACGATTTGTTAAGTCACAGTATAAACTGTTGATAATAAAATGGTTAAATTGGTGGAGGCGGCGGGAGTTGAACCCGCGTCCGAAAATGTTACTGGTCAAGAGACTACATGCTTATTCGCGTTCATGCCCTCGGCATTACCCGAGGACGTTCGCGACCCCCGCTCAGAACGGACAAGAAACGGGTGCCGCTAGCCTGAAATCTTAGCCTCTCTCCCCAGACGTAGAAGAGAAGAGCAGCCCTCTGTGTGACGTTCGCTCACAGCCCAAGGGCGAAGCTGTGGAGAACGGCTGCCTAATTAATTAGGCTGCGTATGCCATTTCTTGATTGGCAATTATCATTTTGCCCACGATTACAGGTGCGAGCACCCTGGCATGCCTCTTGGCCGCAAGCATCTCCGTCGAAGCCGTGACGCCCCCACTGGTGGGAATGGCCTTCAAAGAACAGGACAACCGGCCTTAGCGGCCTTCTTCCAATCTAGGGGTCACCCGACTGGAAGTCAAACATATGATTAGATGTAGCTCAGGTTACAAAAGGTGCTCAACCGGCGAGTGCCCGCCGGGGCCGTTTCAGGGTGGGAAGAGGGTGAGCGGCGCATCATAATATCCACATGAAACTGACCACCTTTTTGCCTTCCGCTCTTATCGCAAGTTTCATCGTTGGGGTAGTGTTTTCATGCACATCGGTGCTTGCCCAGCCCCGAACCGAGGCTGCCGAACAGCAGCTTTTCCAGGCCATTAACCGCGAGCGGGCAGCCCATGGTCTGCCCCCTCTGAAGTGGGACGACGCTCTGGCCAACGCCGCCCGGCAGCACGCGGAATTGATGGCAGCCCAGCGCTCGCTTTCGCACGGTTTTTCCGGCGAACCCAGCCTGCCCAGCCGGGCCGCGCGGGCGGGTGCCCGCTTCAGCTGGCTGTCAGAGAACGTGGCTGCCGGACCGAGCGCGGAGAATATCCGTGAGCAGTGGATGCAGTCTCCCAATCACCGCGCCAATCTCCTCGACGCCGACATGGACACCATCGGCGCCGGTGCCGCCGAGCGCAACGGAGTAGTATTCGCGGTAGCAGACTTTTCCAAAGCCAAGCGCTAGATAGCGAACTGAAAGCGGCCGGGTGCGCCGTCACTCCCCGCGGGCCTTCAGGGACAGGGCGCTCCTGCCCCCTGCCATCGCTTCACCTTCGCGGCAAACTCATCGTGCGACATAGGTATGGGAGTTCTGCCCTCACCTGGGCTCCAGGCCCATGTCACCAGTTCGTCTTCGGTCAGGTGCTCGACCAGCTGCTCGAGGTTCCGGTTCCTGTTCTGCTTCGGGTCCTTGATCGACCGGCAAATCTGCGCATCGGTCAGACCCTCCCAGATCATGGGAGTGCTGGCCGGAGGCAAGCTCCAGTTGGGCGCGCCCGGAGGCAGATGCGAGCCCGCAAGGTTGTGGTCCTGATGACAGGTGCTGCACTTTTCCGCCGTAACTCCGTGACCGCCGGGGCCGCGCCGCACGTTCATCGTATGCGGATGACCATCGTCTCCTTGCCGCGGGAAGTCTCCCTGGGAATGGCAGTTCATGCATCGCGGGTGTCGCAGCACAGGGACAAATGCGGCAAAGAGTCTTCCATCGCTCTTCGCCGGCGGTGCAGGTGCATTCTTCGCGGGTGGCGCTGCGCCCACGGGGAGCGACAGCCAGAACCCGCTGCTGAGAACGACAACACCGATGAGGGTGGTGATAGAACGGGCGACGGAGTTAGGCGAAGTTTTCACACGGCCTCCGTCAAGCGGATGGGCAGACGCCGGATCCGTTTTCCGGTCACCGCGAACAGGGCGTTGGCAATGGCCGGCGCGGCGCAGGGAACTCCGGGCTCTCCGATTCCGCCCGACTTCTCTTCGCTCTCCACGATGTAGGTTTCGATCTCCGGGCACTCGTTCATGCGCATCACGGGAAAAGTATTGAAATTGGTCTGCTGCAGCCGTCCATTCTCAAAGGTGAGTTCCTGGAAGAGGGCGGCTGACGCGCCGAAGATTGCCCCACCTTCGATTTGCGAGGCAATGATACCCGGGTTCACGTATTGACCGCAGTCCACCGCGCACACCATGCGATGCACTTTGATGTTTCCATCAGTGACCGATACTTCGGCCACGTGGGCCACGTAACTGCCGAAGGCGAAGTGCACAGCGATTCCCCGGCCCATGCCTTTGGGAAGAGGCTGGCCCCATCCTGATTTCTGCGCTGCGAGATCCAACACTCCCAGGTATCGAGGCTGTTTCTGCAATAAATCACGGCGGAACTGGCAGGGATCTTTTTGCGCCAGCGCCGCCAGTTCATCCATGAAACATTCTGCTGCAAATGCAGTGTGAGAATGGCCGACGGACCGCAGCCACTGCACCGGCACATTGACATCCACCTGGTGCGACTCGACGGCGAGATTAGGAATGGCGTAGGGCAGGTCGTCGAGACCCTCGACCGATGCCGGATCGTACGGTTTCCCCTGCATCATGCCTTCAAACGGCGTCCCAGCCATAATCGACTGGCCCACGGAGCGCGATCTCCAGCTCACGGCATTGCCGCTGGCGTCGATGCCGCCTTCGATGGCATGCAGGAACGCCGGGCGGTACCAGCCACCTTGCATGTCATCCTCGCGCGTCCACACCACCTTGACTCTAGTCGGTGCTCCGACGGCTTTGGCCACCGCTACTGCCTCGACCACGAAATCCGATTGCGGATTGGCGCGCCGGCCGAAGCCTCCGCCGAGAAAAGTGGTGTGCAGTTGAACCTTTTCATTCGGCAATCCGGCTGTCTTGGCCGCGTTGGCGCGGTCGATGGTTTGAAACTGCGAGCCCGTCCAGACCTCGCAGGAATCTGACCTCAGATCCACCACGCAGTTCAGAGGCTCCATCATCAAGTGCGATAGATAAGGCGCCTCGTAAACCGCCTGGATGGTTTTGGCCGCACTGGCCAGGGCAGCGGGAGCGTCTCCTTCTTTTCGCACGCTCACCCCGGGAGACTTTGCCCGCTCGCGAAATTGCTGCATCAGTTGGGTGGTGCTGAAGTTGTACATGGCGCCTTCGTCCCACTCGACGCGCAGGGCATCGCGAGCAACTTTGGCTTGCCAGAAGGTGTCGGCTACCACCGCGACGCCGGACGGAACCTGGGCGATTTTGCGGACGCCGGGCATGGACCGCGCCCTGGAGTCGTCAAAGCTCTTCACCTTGGCGCCGAAAATCGGGGGACGGGCGACCACGGCAGTCAACATCCCCGGCAGTTTCACGTCGAGTCCGAAGACTGCGCTGCCGTTCGACTTCACGCCGGTGTCGAGACGCTTGATGGGCTTGCCGATCAGCTTGAAGTTCTTCGGGTCTTTCAGCTGGACTTTCGCGGGCGGAGGCAGTTTCGCCGCATCGGCAGCCAGCTGGCCGTAAGTAAGCTTGCCGTCGGAATTGTCGAACACCGCGCCTGCCTCGGTGCGGCAGTAGATTGGTTCTATGCTCCAGCGCTGCGCCGCGGCGGCAATCAACATGGCGCGTGCGGCAGCCCCCGCCTGGCGGAATTGCTCCATGCCTGACCACACGCTGGAGCTGCCTCCGGTCATCTGCATGCCGAAGACGGGGTGATTGTATTTGGGATCAACCGGCGCCGATTCAAAGCCCACCTTCGACCAGTCGGCGTCCAGTTCCTCGGCCAGCAGCATGGGCAGGGAAGTGTAAACCCCCTGTCCCATCTCGGAGTGGTTCACGATGACCGTCACCTGTTCATCGGTCCCGATACGCACAAAAGCGTTAGGCATGAACTCGTTCGCCGAGGCCTGCGCCGATGCCGTGCCGCTGACTCCGGGAAAGTAAAATCCAATGAGCAGGCCGCCGCTGGCCGCAACCGAGAATTTCAAAAAGTCGCGGCGGGGCATCCCCACGGTCCGAGGACGTTCGAGTTTGAGAGATCCATGATTCATCGCACACCTGCCTTGACCACCATGCCGGCGGCCCGGTGGATGGCCCTGCGAATACGCGGATAGGTCCCGCAGCGGCAGATGTTGCCGGTCATGGCCTGATCGATGTCCTCATCGGTGGGCTGCGGCTTCTGGCGCAGCAGCACCGCCGCGCTCATCAGCTGTCCCGACTGGCAGTAGCCGCACTGCGGCACGTCTTCTTCCAGCCACGCGCGTTGCAAGGGATGACTGAGATCAGAGGACAGCCCCTCGATCGTAGTGACCGCCTTGCCGGCTGCTCGCGATACCGGGGCCACACACGAGCGCACCGCCTCGCCGTCAATGTGCACGGTGCAGGCGCCGCACTGGGCCATGCCGCATCCATACTTCGTTCCTGTAAGGCCCAGATGGTCGCGGATGACCCAGAGCAGCGGAGTGGAAGGATCTACGTCGAGATTGACCTGTTTGCCGTTCACGGAGAAGGCAGTCATGGTGTTCATCCTTTTGTTTCTTGGGTTGAGACGAGAGCCCGGGATGTATGCAGCCGAAGGACCCTTGCGCGCAGATTAACATAGCAGTCTAATCCCGACTCACGGTCTGGAATTGTTGATATTTAATTTTTTCGATGGAGAAGTTGGAGTCCCGCACTTCCTTTGCGCTCTTTGCGTTTTTCTTTGCGTCCTTTGCGGTAAAAAGCTTTTAACCGCAAAGATCGCAAAGGGTACGCAAAGAACGCAAAGAAGGGCGCCTGCAATCCGGAACGATGCTATTTTGCCGATGCTGCCTATCAATAAACCTGCGTCAACAGGTTGTAAGTCCATTGTCTGGCGGTGTCCACGCCGCCTGCCCCCGTGCATATTGGCGTAACCGCCGCAAAGCTGCGGGATCTCTATTGCCTGGCGCGAATGGCTCACCTTATACTTCGCCATGGGTTTAGCGGAAATCAGCCGCTTCGACTACCCGGTTCTGCAGAATTATCTCGTCGACGACGCCTATGACGAGACCTTTGAAAGCCCGGGCAAACCTCGCCCGCACTACGCTCCTCTGTTGGAAACGTTCTCCTCGTTGCCTGCCGACGAGATCCGGCGGCGCAAACACTCCGCTGACCTGGCCTTCCTCAACCAGGGCATCACCTTCACGGTTTACGGTCGCGAAGAGGGGACGGAGAAAATCTTTCCGTATGATCTTCTACCTCGCCTCATTACCAGCGCGGAGTGGAACCGCATCGAACGCGGCTTGACCCAGCGCATAACGGCCCTCAATCTCTTCCTGCGCGATATTTACCACGAAGGCCGCATTCTCTCCGACGGCATCGTACCCCGCGAGATCGTCTATAGCTGCAGACACTTCCGCCGCCAGATGCGTGGGCTGCAAGTGCCGCGCAATGTATATGTCGCAGTGGTCGGGTCGGACCTGATCCGGATGCCCAGTGGCGAGTTCGTGGTCCTGGAAGACAACCTCCGCGTGCCCAGCGGAGTTTCCTACATGCTGACCAACCGCCGGGTGATGAAGCGTATTTTTCCCAATCTGTTTCGCCGCCAGGGCGTACGCCCCATCGAGCATTACACTCAAGCCCTGCTGAGCACGCTGCGCTCGCTTTCACCCGAGGGCCGGCCGGAACCGACCATCGTGCTGCTCAGTCCGGGCGTGTACAACTCGGCTTATTTCGAACACGCCTACCTCGCCCGCCAGATGGGAATTGAACTGGTCGAAGGGCGCGATCTGGTGACTCACGACAACGTGGTTTATATGCGGACCACCACCGGACTGCGGCGCGTGGATGTGATCTACCGGCGCGTGGATGACGACTTCATCGATCCCTTGGCATTCCGTTCGGATTCGGTGCTGGGCGTCTCGGGATTATTCAACGCCTATCGCGCGGGGAACGTGACTCTGGCCAACGCTTTCGGCACCGGCGTGGCCGACGACAAAGCGCTGTACGCGTACGTGCCCAAAATCATCAAGTACTATCTCGATGAAGATCCGGTGCTGAATAACGTAGAAACGTATCTGCTCAACGACCCGGTGCAACGTGACCATGTGTTGCAGAATCTCGACAAGCTGGTGGTGAAGGCAGTGGGAGAATCGGGGGGGTACGGCATGCTGATCGGGCCCCACAGCACCAGCGCGCAGCGCCAGGACTTTCGCGAACACATCATCGCCGATCCGCGAAATTACATTGCGCAGCCCACCATCACTTTCTCCCGTGCACCTTGTTTTATCGACGACACCTTGCAGCCCCGCCATGTGGACTTGCGTCCCTACGTGCTGTTCGGGGACAAGGTGACCATCGTTCCCGGCGGCCTTACCCGCGTGGCCCTGCGCCGCGGTTCGCTGGTGGTGAATTCGTCGCAGGGCGGCGGCAGCAAGGATACCTGGGTGTTGACCCAATAACATGCTCTCTCGCGTCGCTGACAACCTGTATTGGATGAGCCGCTACCTGGAGCGCGCCGAGCACGCTGCTCGCCTTCTCGACGTGAATCTGAACCTGATGCTGGATGAATCCGCGTCGAGCGCAGACCGTCGCTGGCGCAGGGTTTTGGCGGCCCTGGGAAATCCGCCCAATCTGTCCTGGAGCGGCGACGCCTACCAGGTGGCGCAGATTCTCACCTTCGATCCCGGGAACCGTTCCTCCATCACCGCCTGCGTGGCCAGCGCCCGCGAGAACGCGCGCCAGGTACGCGAAGAGATCAGCTCGGACCAGTGGCAAAGGCTGAACCGCCTGTTTCACCAGGTGACGCGGCACAAACCGAACGAGACGGATGACGTGCTCCCCTCCGACTTCCTGCTCGCCGTAATCGAAGGCATTCACCTGATCCAGGGCGTGACCGATTCCACTATGAGCCATGGCGAGG
Source organism: Terriglobales bacterium (assembly GCA_035298145.1). Lineage (GTDB taxonomy): Bacteria > Acidobacteriota > Terriglobia > Terriglobales > Acidobacteriaceae > JAIQFF01. The sequence continues at coordinate 12,828 of DATGYF010000063.1, forward strand.
GCTGGCATTTTATCCAGGTAGGGCGTTACATGGAGCGCGCCTGCGCCACCGTCGCTTTGCTGGGCCTGTATCATCGCGAATTCTGGGGGCATCCCGACCAGACCCCGGAGGCCGCCGAGTACCTGGAATGGGTCGGTCTGTTGCGCTCCTGCACCGCGTTTGAGGCCTACTGCAAGGTTTACACCGCGGACATCAGTCCCGAGCGGATCATTGAATTCCTGCTGTTGAACCCGGAGTTTCCGCATTCAGTGCGCTACTCCATCGATCGTCTGCAACGCGCTCTCGAAGCCATTCACGGCGAGGGCGGGAAGCGGCGGGGCGCGCAGTTGACCCGGCTGGCAGGCCGGTTGCAGGCGTCGCTCAGCTTCGGCCAGATTTCGGAGATCCTGTCGCAGGATGTGGGCGCATATTTGCAGGACATTTTGCGGCAGTGCCGCGACATCCACGAAACCATTTACGAGCTTTATGTGAATTACGCAATCCAGACGGCTTTGGCGGGATAGGGGACCGGGCTTCATGTTCTATTCCATTCAGCACCTGACAAAATTTCACTACGCCTCGCCGGTAAGCGAGAGCGTAATGGAAGCGCGGATGCATCCGCGTAGTGAGGGCAACCAGCGCTGCCTGACCTTTCATCTGGCGGTGAGCCCGCGCTGCCGTGTGTTTGCCTACCGCGATCACGTAGGCAATAACATCCACCATTTCGATATCCCGGGACAGCACTCCCATCTCGTGATTGTGGCTGAGTCGCTGCTCGACATGCAGCCCTCGCTCGAGATCCCGAGTTCCTTGTCCGCGGACGCCTGGGCCGAAGCCGACGCCATGGTGAAAATGGGAGACTACTGGGAAATGCTGCTGCCCAGCGAGTTCGCGCAGCCCACGCCGGGATTGATTGAGCTTGCCCGGCAAATGGACGTTTGCCGGCGCGGCGATCCTCTAAGCCTGTTGCGCGAGCTGAATCAGAGGCTCTACGACTGGTTCGAATACGTGCCCAAGAGCACGAAAGTGGACTCGCCGATCGATCACGCCATCGAGACCCGTCAAGGCGTGTGCCAGGATTTTGCCCACATCATGATCGCGCTGGTGCGCCGGGTAAAAATTCCCTGTCGTTATGTCAGCGGATATCTTTACCGCAGCGCGCAGAGTCACGACCGCTCGGTGGTGGATGCGACGCACGCCTGGGTGGAAGCATTTCTGCCGCCGCTGGGCTGGGTCGGCTTTGACCCCACGAACTGTCTGCTCGCGGGCGACCGCCATATTCGCACCGCAATCGGACGCGATTATGCTGACGTGCCGCCGACCCGGGGAATCTTTCGCGGACAAACCCCCAGCGAACTGTCGGTGGCGGTGCGGGTCACGGCTTCAGTCGAGCAGCCTGAACTCGAGCACGGGCTTCCGGTTCCGGAAGAGTGGTCTCTGCTGGTCGAACAGGCACAGGAACCACCGCCCGTTCCTGCCAAGAACATGCAGCAGGAGCAGCAACAGCAGTAAAGCCAGGTCCGAGAATTCATTCCACCGGAGCACGAGCGGGACGCTCGCGCCCACATTCGTTTGTTACCTTTTGCATCCTGTCGCGGTTTCCGACATCTCAGTTGTAGCGCCGGCATCTTGCCGGCAGTCGCGAGGGCATCCTGCCCTCGCAGCGGTGACGGAATGCCCCCGCGACAGCCGCTGGGGACGGCGGCGCTGCAAAATTACGGGCACACGGTAAAATCAGTAACCAACCTATGACTTCCTTCGTCCAACCCTGTAGCGCGAAGCAGTGTCAGGAGAGGTGCCGGTGAAGGCGCAGTGTCTGCCATTCCGCCAGATTCCGCACACCACGCGGCTTTTCAGCGATTTCCTTTCCTGGTCTCCCGCCATCCAGCCCTTCTATTCCCGCCCCCCGTATTTTGCGCAGTGGTTCAAGGACGAAGCTGCTCAAGTGAGCTACGACTCTACGCGGCGGGCGCGGGTGGCGGACATCCTGGAACGGCAAAATCGGGCATGGGACGCCTCGCCCAAAACTCTGGAAAACATTGACCGCCTGCGCGCCGGCGCGTCCGCGCTGGTCACCGGACAACAGGTCGGCCTTTTCGGCGGCCCGCTGTTTTCTCTCTTCAAGGCGCTGAGCACGGTCAAATTGGCCGGTGAGGCCACCCGCGCCGGCTGCGATTGCGTTCCTATATTCTGGCTGGCTACGTCCGACCACGACCTGGATGAGATCAGTCACGTTTCTCTTCTGGGGCCGGACGGTTCGCTGCAGAAGTTTTCGACTCCTACTCGAGGCCTGCCCGAGGCTCCCGTGGGAACGGTGACGTTCGGGGCCGAGATCGAGCCTCTCGTCGAAGCGGCTGCCGGACTGCTGGGCGATTCGGAAGCCACAAAATTCCTGCGCGAGGCATACCGCCCGGGAGAGAACTTCGGCAGCGCATTTGCTCGCCTGTTTTCGCGTCTCTTCGCCCAGTGGGGCGTGATCGTGCTCGACGCTTCGGACCCCGAATTCCATCGCATCGCCGCCCCGATCTACAGCGCGGCCATCGAGCGCGCCGCCGAACTGGATGACGCATTGCTGGCGCGTGGCAGGGAACTGGAAGCCGCGGGCTACCACCAGCAGGTCAAAGTGACGCCATCGTCCACCCTTCTGTTTACCCTGCGCGACGGGGCCCGGGTGCCGGTGCATCGCCGGGCAAATGGAGGCGGCACGGATTTCCTGGTCAACGACGAAACCATCTCTCAAGCAGAATTGTTGCGTCGCATCGCTTCCGAGCCGGAGCAGTTCAGCGCCAATGTATTGCTGCGCCCGGTG
>DATGYF010000064.1:0-6250 GCA_035298145.1 Terriglobales bacterium
TTCGTGGAATCCACGGTGGATGCGCAGCGCCGTCTCTACCGGCTGAAACCTGAACCATTTCAGGAGATGGATATCTGGCTGGCCCAGTTCCGCCGGTTCTGGTCGGCTCACCTGGATGCGCTCGAACGCCATCTCGACCGCATGGAGCAATCCAGGCCAACGAAAAGGAAGACAAAGACGACGCGGCCCAAACCGCGAACGTGACCAGTCGGAGTAGGAATCATGGTTACCCATAACCCCCTCCACGGATCCGGACAAGCGGGTCTCCCGCATCCGGCTCTTACCTCAGGTAATAACGCCCATGCGGCGCAGGGGATAAGGATGACAAGTACGGGCGGGAGGCAACCAGCGGTCGATCAGGCGCCGCATTCGGGCCCAAAGCACGTGGGCGTTCTGGCTGCGCCGCGACAGGGTGCGATGCCAGAGCCGACCTACTTGGAACCGAAACGTGTACAACGCCGCGCGGTTGGTAGGCACGCCGTAGTAACGGATATGGCCACCCACGACCGAGCGCAACCACCGGCCGACTTCCGGGATGGGGTCATGCATGCGCCGTTGGAGCTCGGTCTTGACCTCGCCCAACTTCGCTTGCAACCGTTTGCGAATCGTCTGTCGCAACACCGTGAACCGTCCATTGCTCCTCTTCTTCCCGCAGATGTGCGTAAAGCCGAGAAAGTTGAACGTCTCCGGTTTCCCGTCTCCGCGCTTCTTCCGGTTTTCGGCCGCGAACGGTCCGAACTCCAACAGTCGCGTTTTCTCGGGATGCAGTTCCAGGCTGAACTTTCGCATTCTCTCGATCAGTTCCGCCCAGAACCGTACGGCATCCGCCTTCGCCTCGAAGCCCACTACGATATCGTCAGCAAATCTCACGATGATCACGTCACCGCAGGCTTGTTTCTGACGCCACGCTTGGGCCCACAGGTCGAACACATAATGGAGATAAACGTTAGCCAGCAGCGGCGATGCACTGCCGCCCTGGGGCGTCCCTTCCCCCGTCCGTGTTCGTTTCCCCTCCTCCAACACGCCGGCATTCAACCATTTCTGGATGAGCCGTACCACGCGTTGATCCGCAATCCGGTGCTCGACGAACTTCACCAGCCATTCGTGCGACAGCGCATCGAAAAAGCCGCGAATGTCCACATCCAGCACCCAGTTCACCTTCCTCGTCAGCAGTCCGGTGTAGAGCGCGTCCAGCGCGTTATGCTGGCTTCGCCCCGGTCGGAATCCGTACGAAAAACCGAGGAAATCCGTTTCGTAGATGGCGTTCAACACCTCGACGGTCGCGCGCTGGACGATTTTGTCTTCCAGCACCGGAACTCCGAGCGGTCTTTTCCGCCCGTCGCTCTTGTCGATATACGCCCTACGCACCGGCTTCGCTCGATACCCTCCTCGCTTCAGCCTATGGGAGAGGTCCTGGAGGTTGCCCTCGAGGGCCTCGCCGTAGTGCCGCCACGTCTCTCCATCCACGCCGGGCGCGGCTTCCTTCTTCAAACTGAAGTAGGCTGTGCGCAGCGTTTCCAGGTTGTAGATGTGGTGGAGAAGCGCCGTGAACCGCAGCTCCTTATCCTTACGGGCTGCTTGACGTACCCGCTCCAGCGCACTGGGCGCGTCCGTCCGGCTCGGTGTCCGGGACGCGTTTTGCTGGGGCAGGTTCCCTTTGGTCAGACCGCTTCCCTCCATCCCCTCCGCCGCCGGTTGCCCGGCCTTGTTCGGAGACTTCGCAGGTACTACCGGTCTGTCCGACTTCCCGTGTTCGTTCACCATCGGCGTGCGTCCTTGGACTTCCCGATGCGTCCCCTGCCATATTCCGTCTGGGGTGAACGCGGGATCTCCCGGTTCCCATGCGAGGTGTTTTGGCACGTGCGCGGGGTCTGTGACCGCGCGGGATCCCAGCGCACCTTGCGATATCGGCGCACCGGGTGGAGCCTTCCGCTTTCTCCTACAGCGTCGGCATCCCGAAGTGAGTTTCTTACGCGGCTGAATACCCGGCCCGCCCCATCCCCTGTCAACGCTTCGACGTCACCCTTGCAGGTAACTCCGCATGACTCGGGGTCGGTATGGGTCGCTAGCTCTTTACCGTATGACTTTTGCATTCACTACACCTCGCCGGTTTAACCGGCGCACAGGAGAAACGAAATGAAAATCAAAGTGACCAGCATCTACGTGGACGACCAGGAGAAGGCCCTGCGCTTCTATACCGAGGTGCTCGGGCTTGCAAAGAAGACGGACTTTTCGCAGGGGCCATATCGCTGGCTGACCGTGGCCTCGCCCGAGGAGCCGGACGGCACCGAGCTGCAGTTGGCACTGAACAACAACCCCGCTGCCAAGGCCTATCAGCAGGCCCTGTTTCAACAAAGCCAGCCCGCGATCATGCTCTTCACCGACGACATCAAGGCTGATTTCGAGCGGATCAAGGCCCGCGGCGCCGAGTTCACCATGCCGCCCACCGACGTGACCGGCTCGATCATTACGATGCTGAACGACACCTGCGGCAACCGCATCCAACTCACCCAGCTGAAGTTCTGGTAGGGCGAAGCAAGGAAAAGAAGATGACCGATCGCGCGCACTACACACCGGGCCCGGCCAGCGGGGCGCAGGTACGAAAGGACCGCGGACAAAACGGTGAAGAGAAGTGGACGCTCATTCTTGTCCGGGAACTGCGCCACTCGCCGGAAAAAGTCTGGCAGGCGCTTACCGACCCGGCGCAACTGCGCGAGTGGGCGCCCTTCGACGCCGATGGGAGCCTGGGCACCGCTGGAAACACGGTGAAGCTCACCACGGTGGGCGCGCCCACATCGCATGAGACTGAAACAACTGTGACGCGCGCCGACGCGCCCAATGTGCTTGAGTACAAGTGGGGCGGCTTCGATATGCGGTGGGAGCTCGAAGCTTTTGACAGCGGCACGCGCCTGACACTGTGGACCAACATCGGCCACCGCTTCATCGCCATGGGCGCGGCCGGCTGGCACATTTGTTTCGATGTGCTGGATCACCTTCTCAGCGGAACTCCCATCGGCCGCATGGTCGGCCCGGACGCCATGAAGTTCGGCGGCTGGCAGCGATTGAACGCCGAGTACTCCAAGCAGTTCGGCGTGGAAACGGTCAGCTGGCCGCCCAACCCTCGGAAGGGTTAAAAGTCGAGCGTCAGACGCGGGTCAATGCGAGGAACTATGTCGAGCAGCTGGGGAAATACCCAAGAGGGGCGTGTAACGTTGCACATGGTTTCCAGTCTGGATGGCTTCATCGCCAGGAAGGACAACAGTATCTCGTGGTTAGACAGCACTGGCGTTTACGAAGCCGGAGTTTCCATTTCGGAGGAAGAAGCTGCGCTCTTCGTCAAAGGGATCGACTGTTATGTGCTCGGTTCTCGCACCTATGACCATGCGCTCGAACTGGGCTGGCCATATGGTGATACTCCGACCGTAGTGGTGACCGGCAGAGAATGGCCACCGGCCAGGAAGAGCGTCGAGTTCTATTCCGGCGATCTCAAAACATTAGTTGACGTAAAACTCGCGCCTCGATATCGAAACATCTGGCTCGTGGGCGGTGCCATGTTGTGCCAGCGTTTTCTCGAACTCGGGCTGGTGGACCAAATCAAGTTAACCATAGCGCCCGTCCTGTTGGGTGAAGGACTCCGGCTGTTCGGTGGTTCCCTGCCGGAGGAGAAGTGGAATTTGAAGAACGTCGTCGCATACAAGAACGGATTTGTTGAGCTATCCTATTCTGCCACCGCGTGAAACTATGCCAAACGTAACCCTTTCAGGAAAACGACGTGAAGAGCTGCTCGGAGCATTGAAGGCCCGTTTCGAGAAGAACATGAATCGCCATCAGGGTCTCGAATGGGCCCAGGTACGAGCCAGGCTGGAAGCGAATGCTGAGAAACTGTGGTCCCTCAACGAAATGGAAAGGACGGGCGGTGAACCGGATGTTATTGGCCATGATAAAAAGACGGGCCAATACATTTTTTATGATTGTTCACCGGAAAGTCCGAAAGGCCGCAGAAGTGTTTGCTACGACCGTGAAGCCCTGGAGTCAAGGAAAGAACATAAACCGAAAGATAGCGCCATGGATATGGCAACGGCCATGGGAATTGAGCTTTTAACGGAAGAACAATATCGAGGGTTGCAGCAATTTGGAAAGTTCGATACGAAAACATCAAGCTGGGTGAAAACCCCTTCTGCCATCAGAAAACTCGGCGGCGCCCTCTTTTGTGATCGCCGCTACGACACCGTTTTCCTGTATCACAATGGTGCCGAATCCTACTATGCCGCCAGGGCGTTCCGCGGTTCGCTAAGGGTCTAGCGAGAACAACCTCATGTCTTACACGGGGCGGGCCTTGCCCCGCTCAAGCCAAAATCGGGCTTGAGTGGCCGCGCCCGCCCGGGTTCGAAACTGGTAGAGTAAGTTTGATGTGGAAACTTTTTGTTGTCGTGGCGGTAATTTTTACGTCGGTGGTGGGACTGGCGGGAACGGTTTCAGATATTGATTCGCGCTCTACCTGGCAGTGCAAGCATGACGGGGCTACACGTGGATATTCGGAAGCTACCACCGCTCTCGTCGATAGTCCCTCCAAAGATGGCCAAGCGCGGCGCTTCGATGTGTTATGGAGCGCATATGGCGGCGAGCGCTGCAGCACTCCGCTGGGAACTCTCGATACCATCTCGACGTATTTCACCTACGATGTCTGGTGGTACATCACCGATCTCTCGCATGTGAACAACCTGGAGTTTGACTTTAACCAGGTGCTGCCCAATCGCGAGACCATCATTTTTGGCACGCAGTGTTCGTTCCGGCTGGGGAGATGGAAGTACACCACGATAGAGGGAGGAAAGGCGCGTTGGAACACGTCGAATCCCACGTGCAGCCGTTGGGAGTGGACGGCCAGCGCCTGGCACCATCTGGTGCTTCAATTCCATCGAGACGAGACCGGCGTGGTGACCTACGATTCGGTGAGCTTTGATGGGAACGTGCAGGCTTTCAATGACGCATCGGGTCCGAGCAATTTCGCCTTGCGCTGGTATCCACCCGGACTGCAGGTGGTGAACTTCCAGATCGGCGGTGATAATTCTTCGCATGGCACAACGGCCTACCTGGATTCATTCTCCGTCACCGGCAGCGCGGAGGCGGTATCTTCACGGCTGGCCGTTCCGCCCCACTAAGAACGACGCAGGAAGCGTTTCTCTCCAAGCGCGCGCTATTGAGAAATGAGGTGCTTTGAAGTAGCGCCGGCATCTTGCCGGCTGTGGTGAGGGCATCCTGCCCTCACAGCGACGAAGGCGGGACGCTCCCGCGACAACCGCCGGGACGGCGGCGCTACTTGGGGGCTTCCATTGAAACTTAGCCGAGCTTTGCTCGGCTGGGGCAGGTGGGACACCTGCCCCTACGTGGGCAGAGCAAGAATAAAGCTGCTTTAAAGTAGCGCCGGCATCTTGCCGGCTGTGGTGAGGGCATCCTGCCCTCGCAGCGGCGCGGGCGGGACGCCCCCGCGACAGCCGCCGGGACGGCGGCGCTACTTAAGGGTTTTCATCGAAACTTAGCCGAGCTTTGCTCGGCTGGGGCAGGTGGGACACCTGCCCCTACGTGGGCAGAGCAAGAATAAAGGCCGCGATATTTTCGCGGCCTTTATTCTGGACGGGCGGGACGCCCGTCCTCTATTTTTTGTGCTCTAGTGACGGCCGCCGCCGTGTCCGCCGCCGCCAAAACCGCCACGGCCGCCGCGGCCTGGGCCGCCGCGTCCACGTCCTCGGCCACCGCCTCCGCCGCCGGGACGACGACCGCGGTCACCACCTCGGTCTCCTCCTCGATCGGGGCCACGATCTCCGCTGCGTTCAGGGCCGCGGTCGGAGCCGCCCCCAGCTACCGGAGCGTCGCGGTTGAAGTTGGGTTCGTCGTCGGCGAAGTCGGCGCCGCCTTCGATGGTCAGGGCGGGAGCATGTGCGGGTTCGCCGCCGCCGTCTGATCCTCCGCCGTCCGGCGGAAGCTCGCCACCACCCATTTTCGCGCGCTGCTCTTTAAGGATGGCTTTGCGCGACAGGCGAATGCGGTTGCCTTCGACGGCCAGGACCTTCACCAGCACCTGGTCGCCTTCTTTCAGTTCGTCGCGAACGTCCTTGATGCGGTGTTCCGCGACTTCGCTGATGTGCAGCAGTCCGTCGGTGCCGGGGATGATTTCGACAAATGCGCCGAAGTCAGCCAGACGCGTGACCGTGCCGAGATAGGTTTTGCCAATCTCGGCTGTGGCCGTGAGGTC
>DATGYF010000065.1:0-5404 GCA_035298145.1 Terriglobales bacterium
CAGTTCACGGTGGCGGACGCGATTCGCAATCTGCACCGGCTTGACAGCTCACTGCTCGAAAGCTTCATGACTCGCCATGGCGGCGGCCTGCAGTTGCTGGCAGGCGCCAATATGCCCCTGGTGGTCGAACCGGCCACGGCGGAATTCGCGCGCCTCTTTGATTTGCTGGTCAGCCACTTCCGCTACGTCGTGGTCGATGCCTCTTCGCGGATAGATGCGACTACGCGCCTGGTGTGCAATCTTTCGGAGACCGTGCTGCTGGTGGCCCATGCCGATGTCGCGTCCCTGTGGAGCGCCAACCGGATCCAGCAATATCTGGGCGAAACCGGAGGACGGGAGCGCGTCCGCCTGGTGCTCAACCGCTTCCGCAAGATCGCCGGCTTCAGCGAATCCGACGCCGAGGCGGCGGCGGGAGCCAAGCTGCTGTGGAAGATTCCCAATCAGTATTTCGCAGTATCGGGCGCCATCGATCGCGGCGTCCCGCTCATGCAACAGGCCTTTAGCGAAATGGGCCGGTCCTTTGCCGGACTGGCTGCGGCTTTGACGGAAAACGACATCGATGTGAAGCGCAAAGCGTGGTCCTTGTTTAAGACCGTGTAGGTTCAAAAAGGGTCAGGTTAGAACGTATGGCGAATTTGCAGACCTTCGAAAGAACCGAGTACCAGCAGGTCAAAGCCGATCTGCACCGCAAGATCCTGGACCGCCTCGACCTGGAGAAACTGGGGCGCACCCCGAACGACGCGGCGCGCGAAGAAGTTCTGCTGCTTATCCGGAACACGGTGAACAGCGAGGCCGTGCCGCTCAGTTTCGCCGAGCGGGAGCGTCTGGCGCGCGAGATCCTGGATGAAATCTTCGGTTTGGGCCCGCTCGAACCCCTGCTCAAGGACCCCAGCGTCTCCGATATCCTGGTCAACCGCTACAACAAGGTTTATGTGGAACGGGCGGGAAAGCTCGAGCCCACCGGTCTGAGTTTCAAGGACGATGCTCACTTGATGCAGATCATCGACCGCATCGTCTCCCGCATCGGACGGCGCGTGGATGAGTCTTCGCCCATGGTGGATGCGCGCCTAGCCGACGGCTCGCGCGTGAACGCCATCATTCCGCCTCTGGCCATCGACGGCCCCTGTCTTTCGATTCGCCGTTTCGGCCGCGATCCGGTTACCGCCCGCAACATGATCGAGAACAAGAGCCTGACCGAGCCCATGCTGGAACTCTTGTCAGCCATGGTGAAGGGACGGTTGAACTTCCTGATCTCCGGAGGAACCGGCGCCGGCAAAACCACGCTGCTGAACGTCCTCTCCAGCTATATTCCGAATTCCGACCGCATCGTCACCATCGAGGACGCGGCCGAATTGCAGTTGAAGCAGGAGCACGTAGTGCGGCTGGAAACGCGTCCGCCCAATATCGAAGGCAAGGGAGCGGTGCGGCAGCGGCAACTGGTCATCAACAGTCTGCGTATGCGTCCCGACCGCATCGTGGTGGGCGAGGTCCGCGGCGAAGAGGCCTTTGACATGTTGCAGGCCATGAATACCGGTCACGAGGGCTCGCTGACCACGGTACACGCCAACACCCCGCGCGACGCTCTGGCCCGGATTGAGAACATGTGCTCCATGGCCAATCTCAATATTCCCGAGCGCGCCATGCGCCATCAGATTGCAGCAGCCATTCATGCCGTGGTCCAGGTTTCCCGGCTCTCCGACGGCACCCGCAAAGTGATTAATATTTCCGAGGTAACCGGCATGGAAGGCGAAGTAATTTGCATGCAGGAAGTTTTCGTTTTCGAGCGCCAGGGGATTGACGAAACCGGAAAGGTGCGCGGTATGTTCAGGGCCACCGGGATCCGGCCCAAATTTGCCGACCGGCTGGCCACCGCGGGCTGCCGTCTGCGCCCCGCGTTGTTCGAATCGCACATGGAGGTCTAGCACAGGTTGCGGAGAAACGTGGGCTGGTCGTGCCAACAGGAAAGTGAAATTGCTGGCGCTTTTGCCCCAGTGGTTCCAGACGCTAAATCGGGTGGCTGACATCGTATGTTTATCGCGATTTCCATTGCGGTCTTTGTGGTGGTGGCGCTGGCCGTGTTTGTCGGCGCTTCCCTGCTGGATGAACGTAGCTCCAAGGCCCGGCTGCTGCGCGAACGCCTCTCCACCGTGCAGAAGGCTGGGGAGCGCGAGCCCAACCAGGAACTGGCCCTGCTGCGCGACGAAGTAATGAGCAAGATCCCGGCGCTCGACAACCTGCTGCGCCGGTCTTCCAGCATCTCGAACCTCCAGACCCTGCTCGAACAGGCCGATGTAAAGAGCCGCGCCGGCAACGTCCTGCTGTTGTGCCTGGTCAGCGGCGCCGGGCTGGGGCTCATTGTTCTGTTGTTCAGCGGCTTTCCCCAATTCGCCTGGCTGGGTCTGCTCATTGGCGCCTTTCTTCCCTACTCGTACGCCAACTACAAGAGGTCCAAGCGCTTCGAAAAATTCGAAGAACTCTTTCCCGAGGCCATCGACACCCTGGCCCGCGCCGTTCGCGCCGGTCACGCCTTCACCACGGCCCTGGAGTTAATTGCCAGCGAGATTGCCGAGCCGGTGGCTTCCGAATTCCGCAAGCTGTATGAAGAACAGAAATTCGGTCTGCCGGTGCGCGACGCGCTGATCAATCTGACCGAACGCATGCCCCTGGTGGACGTCAAGTTCTTCGTCACTGCGGTCATGCTGCAGCGCGAGACCGGCGGTAATCTTGCTGAAATTCTCGACAACCTGTCCTATGTGATTCGGGAACGTTTCAAGATCATGCGGCAGGTGCGGGTGCATACCGCCCAGGGACGCATGACCATGATGCTGCTGATGGGGCTGCCGCCCATCATTGTGGTCACCATGCATGTCATGAACCCCACTTTTGTTCAGCCGCTGTTTGACGACCCCATCGGACACATGCTGATCGTGGTCGGCATCACCTTGCAGACAGTGGGATATTTCGTGATCCGAAGGATCATTCAGATTCAGGTGTAAAGCATGGCTCTGGCACTGGCAATCCTGTTGTTTCTGACCATCGCCCTGGTCGTATTTTCGTTCGGGGCCGCCGCCTACGCGCCTTTTTCGGTGCTGGGCTCGCGCCTGCGCGCCCTGGGCTGGCAGAAAGCGCAGCCCCAGGAAAAGCCGGCCTTCAAGGACCGCTTGGAACAGGCACTCGATCCCCTCAGCAGAGCCCTGCCCCTGTCTCCGAGTGAAGTTTCAAGAACGCGAAAATGGCTGATTCAGGCTGGCTATCGCGAGCCGCGCCACTTGACGATTTATGTAGGTGCACGAGTGCTGCTGGCGCTGGTTGGCATGGTGAGCGTGATCGCGGTCAAGGGCAACCTGGATCTTCTCCTGATGATCGGAGTGGGTGGCTTTGGCTTCTTTATCCCCCGCTTTGTGCTCAAACGCAGGATCCGCAGTCGGCAGCGGCGCATCACCCTGGCATTGCCTGACGCTCTGGACCTCACCGTAATTTGCGTCGAGGTCGGCCTGGCGCTGGATCAGGCGCTGATGCGGGTCGGCGAGGACCTGCGCCATGCCCATCCTGATCTGAGCGATGAATTCCATCTGGTCAATCTCGAAATGCGGGCGGGCAAACCCCGCGCCGAGGCGCTGCGAAATCTGGTCGATCGCACCGGGGTTGATGATGTACGCGCCCTGGTCGCCACCCTGGTGCAGACCGACCGCTTCGGCACCAGTGTCAGCCAGGCGCTTCGCATTCACTCGGATTCATTGCGCACAGAGCGCCGTCAACGGGCCGAGGAGCAGGCCGCAAAAACCACCATCAAGATGATCATCCCGCTGGTCCTGTTCGTCCTTCCCTCCATCATCTTCGTGACGCTGGGGCCGGCCATCATCCAGCTGTTTCGTATCCTGGCGCCAGGGGCACACTGAAAATGCCTTTGCTGCAAGGTCAAGCCCAGGAGTTGTGATGCCGGCACCGGGTCCCATGGGATACGCTCTCAATCGAACGCGCCAGGCTTACCTGGCCCGGCACCTCCGTATCGCGGAGACCCATTGGTCGCGATTCTGCGGATTGATGTGCACCGATGCCGGCAGCTTCCCTGCTGGTCAAGGCTTGTGGATCGTGCCCTCGCGCGGCGTGCACACTTTCGCCATGCGTTTTCCCATTGACGTTATCTACCTGGATAGCGACAAAGTGGTGGTTCACCTGGAAGAAAACCTGAAACCGTGGCGACTTGCTCCAGTGCGGTTGAAGGCAACGTCGGTGCTGGAATTGCCCTGCCGTACGTTGAGTTCCACCCAAACCGCCATCGGCGACAGAATTGAAATTGCTTTGGGACAGGCGGCCCAAGAGTGAACGACGCGCCCAATTTTCTCGTGGAATGGCCGTCCCGGTGGGACGAGTTCCTGACTGCCATTGGTCCGGCGATGGGCAAGTCGCCCAAGCGCCTGGCCGGCGAGGCCCAGGTTGGCCTGTTTCCGTGGTGGGGGATTCTACTATCCTGGGCGTTTGAGCTGCTCTTGCTGGTGGCGGTCATCGTGATACCAGCGAAGCTGGCCAGCATGCAGCCTTACGAGCCGCCGCCCAAGCCCAAGTACGACGTCATCTACTATTCCGGCAATGAACTGCCGCGCACCGAAGACGTTGGCGGCGCGGAGGCAGGCCGCTCCGGCCGCTCCGGCGGGCGCGAGGCGCATCATCCCACGCAGACGATCCGGGTCGCGCGGGGCAGCACCCTGCGGGAAACCGTGGCCGACGCGCCCAAGCTCGATCTACCCAGGTCCAATTCCGCAGTGGCGAACCTGCTGGCATTGAAAGCGCTGCCCGGGCCGGCTCCGGCGGAAGGCATGAGGTCGTCTCTACGGGCCCCGGTATTGCCTCAGACCGCAGTCGCGCCCGCTCCCCAGGTACCGGACCAGTTGCGGGCCGCGCCACAACTGAACGTGGGAGTAGCTCCGCCCAGCGTCGCGGCGCCCCAACGCGAAGTCTCCACTCTTCGTATTCCCGGATCGAATGCGGTACAAGTGGTCCCGCCTCCGGTTTCGGCCCCGGAGCAGATGACGAACCTGAATCCACGGCTCACCATGCCGGCGCCAAGAGTGGTCGCGCCGCCGCCCAGCATGACTCGCGAGGTGGCGACAATGGGACCCGGCTTCGGGCCCGGCGAATTGCAGAAGCAGGTGGTTCCGCCGCCGGTCCAGGTTAACGATGACGCAGCTCAACGCCGCAGCATCAGCGGCCTGGGCAGCGCTTCAGTCGTCCCTCCCACTGTGCAACTGGGCGCAGGCGCAGCAGAACGCTCCAGGGCCGGCGGCTTGGGTACAGGCGCCGCGACGGCCGTTGTTCCGCCGCCTCCCTCGGTTTCCGGCGGAGGTGCACTCACGGGCCACGGAACAGGCAACCGTGGCGCAGGGCTGGGCGGACCCCTGGACGC
>DATGYF010000066.1:0-4931 GCA_035298145.1 Terriglobales bacterium
CATTGCACTTGGTTGAAACCATATCTGTGGGCGGCGATAGTCGCGCTGCTCGTATGTGGTCTGCCGGCCTGGGCCCAGGGGCAAGCGGCTGCGCCCAGCACCCCCGCGGCTGCCCCCGCACCTCCACCGCTTGCTGTGGACGCACCTCTAAACGTCAGTGGACCTTCCGCCGACGATCAGGCCGCAGGCGATCCCAGCGGCACCAAGACCGGAACCGCGAATGACGTGGTTCACGCCGATCCAACCAAACCGCTCACCCTGGTGGACCTGGTGAACCAGGCGGGCCAGAATCGCATCGCCATCAATTTCACCTGGACCCTGGTCGCCGGGTTTCTGGTCATGTTCATGCAGGCCGGTTTTGCCATTGTTGAAACCGGATTGTGCCGGGCCAAGAACGCCAACCACGTCATGATGATGAACTTCATGGTCTATGGCTTTGGTCTGTTCGCCTACTGGGTGTGCGGCTTCGCCATTCAAATGGGCGGCTCCGCCGGAGTGGCCATGTTGGGCGGCGCACAGCCGCTCAGCCACGAGTTCACCATTCACCTCATGGGACACGACTGGGGTCTCTGGGGCACTAAAGGTTTCTTCCTTGCGGGAGCAACCTACGACGTCGGCGTCATGGTCCTGTTCCTGTTTCAGATGGTCTTCATGGACACGGCTCTTACCATCGTGACCGGCGCGGCGGCCGAGCGCTGGAAGTATGTTGCCTTCTGCGTGTCCTCGATTTTCCTGGGCGCGATTACCTATCCCATGTTCGCTAACTGGGCATGGGGCGGGGGCTGGCTCTCCAAACTCGGAGCCAACTATGGATTGGGCGCCGGCTATGCTGATTTTGCCGGGTCGGGGGTGGTGCACTCGGTTGGTGGCCTCACCGCGCTGGCTTTGGCGTTGATCGTGGGTCCTCGCATCGGAAAGTACAACCGCGACGGCTCCTCCAATGCCATGCCCGGACACGACATGATGATTGTTCTAACCGGCTGCTTCATTCTGGCTTTCGGCTGGTTTGGATTTAATCCCGGCAGCACGCTCGGCGCATCCGGCGCCCTGCGCATCAGCACTATCGCCGTGGACACCATGCTGGCCGGATGTACCGGATCCTTTGGCGCAGTCCTCTATATGTGGATCAAGTACGGGAAGCCCGATGCCTCCATGGCAGGCAACGGCTTGTTGGCTGGCCTGGTGGCAATTACTGCTCCCAGCGGCTACGTCAATACGATGGGGGCAACCATTATTGGCTTCATTGCCGGCCTGCTGGTCTGTGTCAGCGTCGAATTCATCGACCGCGTTTTGCGGGTGGATGATCCAGTCGGCGCCATCTCGGTTCACGGCACCAACGGGATTTGGGGAGTCATCTCGGTCGGCCTGTTTGCCGACGGCACCAACGGGGTCAAGGGGTTGTTTTACGGAGATGCCACGCAGTTGGTGGCCCAGTTGATCGGCGTAGCAACTCTACTCGGCTTCGTCTTCACTGTCTCGTACGTGGCCAATATGGCGATTCACGTCATCATCGGACAACGGGTTTCGGCAGCTGACGAACTCGAAGGCCTGGACATCCCTGAAATGGGCGCCCTGTGCTATCCCGAGTTCGTTCTCAAACCGGACACCACTCACTCTGGTGCAGCCGCAAGCGACTTCAAAGCCGGCTTGCAGGTAGCGCGGGAGACGGCATGATGACCAACGCCTTTCCGGTTAACGGCGAATTCGGCGGGCATTCCCTCACCTGGCAATGTTCCCCGGCACTTGACTTACCTCGCGAAGCCGTCGAGTGCTTCCAGCGAGGAGTGGAACTGCTGCAACTGGGTGATTCGGGAGGGGCGCTGGTTGCGCTCTCCCGCAGCACCGAACTGGCTCCAGCGTTCGGAGAGGCCCACGTTTTTTTGGGCCTCGCCAATGCCCTGACGAACAATATCTACCCCGCGATTGATAATCTGGAACTTGCAACCCGGATCCAGCCGGATGGCTTTGCTGCGCATTACACGCTGGCACAGCTCAATTTCAAACTGCGTATTCCCCAAAAAGGCTATGCTGCTGCAGAACAGGCATTGCGCTGCGTGGCCACTCTGGAACAGCGTAAGATGCTGACCCAGTTGCTCAAGGAAGAACGGGCTCGCGAACGAAATGGGATTGCACGGCCCTGGTTCAACACACCGTTCAGCAAGCCGGGCCTTTTTCTTACGGGTGGTGGCCTGGCGGCCGCCATCGTGGCGCTCCTGCTGCATGTTCGCTGGTAAAGAGGGAGAGGTGACGCGTGACTGACAGGCTCTTCGAAACCATCAAAAAGCAGCGGCTGGCCTGGTCTTGGGCTGTGATCGTTGGGCTTTTCCTCATACTCCTGGGGCATGCCCCTGTCCTTCCTGTGATTGCTGGTTGTGCGCTGGCCATCGCGATTTCAATGTTGCGCTCTGTCCCCAGAAGTCAGGTACGGCCTGTCCGGGCTCGTGGAGGCCGATGAGCACTTCGCTCCAGATACTCTTGTTCATCGCCCTGCTGATCGCGGCGGCGAAGACTGCCGGTTCTCTGGCGTCCCGCCTTGGGCTGCCCGCGGTACTGGGCGAACTACTGGCAGGGGTGATCCTGGGTCCCAGCGCGCTCAATATTTGGCACATGCACTGGCTGGCGACTCCGGGGGAAGGTGGGGCCTCGGTAGGCGGCGTCTTCAAGGTTCTGGCTCAGCTTGGAGTAGTGGTACTCATGTTCGTGGCTGGCCTGGAAACCGACATCCAGATGGCCAAGCGCGCCGTGAAACCGGCTTTCTGGGCGGCTTCCGGCGGAGTGGTCCTGCCCATGGCGGGCGGTTACCTGCTCTCTCGATGGTTCGGGTTCAGCTGGCGAGAGGCGTTATTCATCGGGACAATTCTTACGGCTACCAGTGTCACCATCACGGCGCAGACGCTGATGAATCTCAGCCAGATTCGATCCCGGGCTGGTTCCACCATTCTGGGTGCAGCCGTCATTGACGATGTGTTGGGACTGATTGTGCTTTCCTTAGTCATCGCAGTGAGTGCGCATTCAGGAGGTGGTGGCGTGGGCAACTGGAAGGCCCTCGTCATGCCGGTAAGTTCCATGACTGGTTGTCTGCTAGCAATGTTTGCCGCCGGCCCGTTTCTCACACGCGGGCTGATGAAACAGGCCTCTCGAATGCATGGCCACCACATGGAGGTTGCAGCCGCTCTTTCGATTGCATTCCTGATGGCCTTCACCGCCGAATCGCTGGGGAAGATGGCGGCAATCACAGGCGCGTACCTGGCCGGGCTTTTCGTGGCTTCCACCCCATCTCACGAGCGTGTCATTGAAGAACTGCGCGCCATGACCAACTCTTTTTTTGGACCGATCTTCCTCGTTTCTATCGGGCTTGATGTGAATGCGTGGCAGGCGGGCGGGCATCTGGCGTTCTTCAATCTCCTCCTGGTGATCGCGATTGTGGGAAAGATTGTGGGTTGCGGCATGGGTGCCAGCTTTGCCGGATTCGGCAGGCGCGACTCTTTCATTGTGGGAATCGGAATGATTCCGCGCGGCGAGGTCGGATTGATTACGGCCAGCATTGGCTTTGCGGCCGGCCTGGTCGCACGGGACATTTATTCGCAAACCGTAGTACTTGTGTTGATCACCACGTTGATCACGCCACCGCTGTTGCGTTATGCCTTTCCCAAGGAGCGCTTGCAGGCTTCGGTATCGGAAACTGCGGCGGTGGAGATTTCTCTGTAACCTGCTCTTGCCGTCGCAGGGAGTAAGTCAGGACGGGAAACTTCAGAAAGGTTTTAGGACTGGAATCCGCCAGTACGAGGATAAACACAATGACGAAACTTGAAGCGATTATTCAGCCGTCCAGATTTGAGGCCGTCAAAGAAGTTCTGGCGGAACTGGGGGTTGAGGGCATGACAATCTCTGACGTGCGCGGGCATGGCAGACAGAAAGGGCACACCGAGGTCTATCGCGGCCGGGAATACACCGTCGATCTCGTGCCCAAGATCAAGATCGAAATGGTGCTGGCCGACAACCTGGTGAACGCCGCCGTCGATGCCATCGTGCAAAGCGCGGCGACGGGAAAGATTGGCGATGGAAAGATCTTTCTCTCCAAGGTGGACGAAGCCATACGGATTCGGAACCACGAGCGCGGAGTGGCGGCACTTTAACGGACCATCACGTCAGGTCACCGGAGTGGGATGCCGAATCATGCCCTGGCAATTTTGCTTTTTAGGGAGCGACTCTTGCACTTGAGGTTCACATCTCGAGGAAGGGTGCTCCTTTCACTTGCTCTGGTAGTCGGTTTGCTTTGTGGCGTGGCGGAGCCGCTCTCCTCTGATTTCCAGGATCAGTCCCGGCTCTCACATGGCCAGCGCGACGTGCTTGCGATCCGCACGCTTGGCGCCATTTCGGTTTCGCGTCCGGCCAAGCTACGGTCTTGCCGGGGGCTCCGCAAAAACCGTTCACAGGCGGTGGTTACAAACCTCTCCGCAGTACCCATCTTGCGGGCTTCCAGTGCTCCTTCTGTTACCCTCGACGCGCATCTCGCCGCCGGCAATATTTTCGCCGGATCCGTGCGTTCCCCTCCCTGTCTGACGATTAAGGAGCTCTCGGAAATCAGATTTCCGGCTAAGGCACAGGCCAGTCGAGTGCCGGGCTGCTCCTGATTTCCTCACAGCACCACATGGCGCGTACGACGTGCAGGACAGCCTCCGTGCGGGCCGATCAGACCGATTGAGGAGGGTGAGATGGCCATTGAGAAATCGTCCGTCTTTGTGTTTGCTGCCCGAACGGTTCGAACTCGGGAAGCACGCACGTTTACCGGAACATTCCTGAAGGCCGGCTTATTGGTCTTCCTGTTGTCCCCAGCTTTGGCACAAACGACGGACCTGGATTCACTAAACGCTGCCGTTAAGTCGGCGCAAAGTGCGGGCGATAACGCGTGGATGCTGACGAGTGCCGCC
>DATGYF010000067.1:0-3841 GCA_035298145.1 Terriglobales bacterium
CCTCGCCCGCCGCTCTTGAATTTGATTTTGGCTTTGACACTCGACTGTAAAGATCAAAGATCAAATTCAAAGGCGGCGGGCGAGGGCGCCCGCCCCACATATAACCGGCAAGATGCCGGAGCTACACCACCCCTGCAGCACTACGCGTGTCGATCGTCTTTCCCTGTTCGACAAACACCTGCATCCAGCCGAGCACCCGCACCCACCCGTCGGCGTGGCCCTTCGCCTGTTTGGCATCGCCCGCAAATCCATCGTGGCGAATTTTCACGAGCGTGCCGGTCCCGGCCTTCTGTGGCCCCGAGTGCTGCAAGTTGTGCACGCCGCGTGCTTCCAGTTCCCAGCGCACCACGGTTTTCAACGCGGGGGAGTAACTTGCAATCCAGGTGTGAACCAGGAGGCGAGGCGGGTCAACCTCCAGGTACTCACCCTCCACACGGAATGTAGTGCCGTCGGCTCCCACTCCGTCACTTTGCCACTTGCCGCCGGGGCGCAGATCGGCCTGCCACTCGATAACTCGATACAGGCCTTGCTGCCCCCACCATAACGGCATCTGCTTGGGGTCCGTGATCGCCTGAAATACCCGCTCCGGCGGCGCGGCAATAAAAACCTCCGCCAGAACTGCGTCATTGTCGGGAGTAACTGCGGCAGTGGCCATGATCTTTCTCCTGGTTTCTCTATTCGCAATGCTTTCTCAGTTTTTCCAGCACGCCCGGCCAGCCACCCGCGTAATCCTTGCGGACGATCGGTTCGTTGGCGAGGCCGCTGTGCGTGACCTTCACCCGGGTGCCGGTCCTGGTTGCCGATAACTCCCAGCGCGCCGTGCACGGCCGCTCCGGATGTTCGTGCCAGTTACCCAGCCAGGTGTAGGCCAGCACGCGCGGGGGATCGAACTCCGTGATTTCTCCGTGCGTCTTAAAGTCGCGTACTCCGTTCATCACTTTCTTTCTGCTGGGATCGGTCAATTCGTATCGCCATTTGCCGCCCGGACGCGCGTCCATCTCCCAAAGCGCTCCTTTGGGGGTGGCTGCCCACCAGAGCATCAATTGGGCCGGATCGGTCAGCGCCTCAAAGACCCGCTCCGGAGGAGCAGCGATTTCGATTTCCGTGACCACCGCATCCTGGTCGGCCGTGATTTGAGATACCGGCATCATGGTCATAGTTCTATCCTCAATCCTCAAATGGAGGACGGGCGTCCCGCCCGTCCCCGCGGAAAGCTGTTAGTTCTTGCGCCGCAAATCGAAAACTTCCTTCATCTCCTTACCGTGGTCGTTGAACACCCACTCTTC
The DNA here is from genome assembly GCA_035298145.1 of Terriglobales bacterium. Classification (GTDB taxonomy): domain Bacteria; phylum Acidobacteriota; class Terriglobia; order Terriglobales; family Acidobacteriaceae; genus JAIQFF01. Next base: position 1,287 of record DATGYF010000067.1, read on the forward strand.
GATGTGGTGATTGGCGTCCGGCATCGAGATGACCAGGCGATGCATGTGAGGGGCGTCGGGCGTGGCAAGATTAGTGGCATCGAGAAAGGCGAAGGTGAACGTCTTGCCGTCGGGCGATGCGCTGGCCACCATGCGCGGCTGGTTGCCCGCGGCGCAATAGTGCGTCATCAGCAGGCGATCGCCGTCCAGAGTGAACATGCTGATCATGTCTTCTTTGCCCTTGATCTCGCTCATTAGAGCGGTCCCGTTTGACGTCACCTTGTATGAGACCTCGACCGGCTGGCCGTTCTTCACGGTTCCCTCCCAGGTCCCGTCCAGCGCCTTGAGCTCTTCGAAAGACTTCTGCGCCGCCGATGCGGCAAAGGCGGCAGTGGCGGCTAGCACAAACAGCAGAGTGATTGCGATACGGATTGCTTTCATGTTCAACTTCCTCCTGGTTAGATCGGTCGCGAGGACCGTGATTGATGTTGCAAGGTCCTATTACTCTTTCGTTCTGGAACGTTTAGCACTGTTATCTTTTCCGCCCCCCGAGCCTGCGGTTTCCCGGGCATGCTCGGCTTCAACAAACGCCTTCAGACTGTTCAGGTTGGCCTGCCAGAAGACGCGGTAATGCTCCAGCCACGAGTCCACGGCCTTCAGCGGTTCTGGGTTGAGCTGGTACAGGCGATGCCGCCCTTCGCGCTTCTCGTGCACCAGGTGGGCGCGCCGCAGCAGCCGCAGGTGTTTGGAAATAGCCGGCCGCGATACTGGAAACGCCCGCGCAATCTGCCCCGCCGGTTGAACGCCCTGCCGCAACAGGTCGAGCACGGCCCGCCGCGTGGGGTCAGCCAGGGCGTGGAAGGCAGCTTCCGGGGAATATGTAACCGAACGGTTCCGCATAATGCGTAACCATAGCGTTACGGATAGGAGCGTGTCAAGAGTAAAAAATGAATAGGATTCTTCAGGCAGGTGGTCGAAGGTCTGGCGCTATGTCCTGCTGCCGTTTGTCACCAGATCCAAAAACGCTCGGTGCACGCGGCTATCTTGGGAAAGTTCAGGGTGAAACGTCGCCGCCATCGCTTTCCCCTGACGGACGGCGACAGGATCGTTGCCTTCGGTCGCGATTACTTCGACTCCGGGACCGATGCGTTCGATTCTGGGCGCGCGGATAAAAACCATCTCTATCGGGGACTCGCCGAGTTTGCCCTGACGGATCGAGCTGTCCACCTGGCGGCCATAGGCATTGCGGCGGATTCCGATATCGAGCGCGCCGAGTCCGGCTTGCTTTGGATTCTCCACTTCAGCGGCCAGCAGGATGGCGCCCGCGCAAGTTCCAAACGTGGGCTTGGTGCGGGCGAACTGTTTCAGCTTCTCGAAGCCGCCTTGGCCCAGCAGCTTGAGAAACGTGCCGGACTCGCCGCCCGGGATGACCAGACCGTCGATTTCGTCCAACTGTACAGGCTTTCTGATGAGCACAACTTCGGCGCCCAGCTCTTCGAGCCGCTTGCGGTGGGCGTCGAAATCGCCCTGCAGCGCCAGTACGCCGATTCTCATGTGAACTTTTGTAGCGCCGGCATCCTGCCGGCTGTCGGGAGGGCATCTTGCCCTCCTCGCGGCGGGCGGGACGCCCGCCGGACAGCCGCCGGGCGGCGCTACCGACTGCGCTACCAGCCCCTTGTCTGCAGCATGTGGGCTTCGTCCAAGCCGGACACGGCCAGTCCTTTCATCGCTCCCGTCAAACTTTCGCTGACTTCAAGTAATACTTTAGGATCGTTGAAGTGTGTGGCCGCCAGCACGATCGCCTTGGCCCGCTTCTCGGCTTCGTCTGGATCGGCAAAGTTGGTGGAGTCCTGCATGAAGATGCCGGAGCCGACGAACACCGATTCCGCTCCCAGTTGCATGACCAGCGCCGCATCCGCCGGAGTGGCAATTCCGCCCGCCGAGAAATTCGGCACCGGCAGCTTCCCGGCCTTGGCCACCATACGCACCAGTTCGTACGGCGCCTGGTGCTCTTTGGCTTTGGCGTAGAGTTCTTCTTCGCCCAGGACGGTCAGAATTCGCATCTCCTGCACAATCTGGCGCATGTGCTTTACGGCATGGACCACGTCGCCAGTGCCGGCCTCTCCCTTGGTGCGGATCATGGCCGCGCCTTCGGCGATGCGCCGCAGGGCTTCGCCCAGATTGCGCGCGCCGCAAACGAAGGGGACGGTGAAGGCATGCTTGTCCACGTGGTGCGCTTCGTCGGCCGGGGTCAGGACTTCGGATTCGTCGATGTAGTCCACGCCCAGTTCCTGAAGGATCTGCGCTTCCGCAAAATGCCCGATCCGGCACTTTGCCATCACGGGAATGGAAACCGCGGCCATAATCTCGCGAATCTTTTTGGGCGAAGCCATGCGCGCCACGCCGCCTTCAGCGCGAATCTGCGCTGGGACCCGCTCGAGCGCCATCACGGACACCGCGCCCGCCTTTTCGGCGATAACGGCCTGCTCGGCATTGATGACGTCCATGATGACGCCGCCTTTTAGCATCTCCGCCAGCCCGGTTTTCAGGCGCAAACTGGTTGGACTGCCGTTGTT
>DATGYF010000068.1:0-3960 GCA_035298145.1 Terriglobales bacterium
TGAGTCGCACCGCGGGCGGCGCCAACTCAGCTTCACTTTTCTGAACCCGGGCGTTCTTTCATAATGCATTGACCCGGAGTCTCATCACTCCGGCGCGGCAGGCCCGATAGGATCGGCAGATGGGTGACGGGGTTGGCCGACATTACCGTGGTCTAGGATGGCCCGCCTGAACTTCGCGATGCCGGTGCTCGGATTCAGTGCTCGGAGAGGGGGAAATCAGGGTAATAAAGAGGAAGCCGTGGAATCGATCAGCAGCTTAAGTCCGAGGAAAATAAAGCGGAGCGACAAGGAGTCAAGAATCGAATACAGCAGGCGCTCTAACCAGCTGAGCTAACCGCCCACGTGATTACTATACCGTACGGCGATTCAATGTCAGCCTGTGCACAGACTGCACAGACCTTCCAGCTAACTTGCTCCCTGACTGGTGGGCTCGGCGACGACAAAACGGCGCGGCCAGGTGCCTCAGCTAAGGTGAGAGTCCAGATGGAAACGGGCTGCATTGCTTAGGGGGGAACTGGAAAGCTGGACTGTTCGATGGCGCCGAATTCAGACGCGGCAGACAACTGGCAACTCGAACGCTGCGTTATCTGGAGGCGGCAGCAATTCCTTGAGGCTGGACTTCAAGCGCCCATTTTGGAACGTTATCGTACACGGAAAAAGAGGTTGCATCATCGTCCATAGCTGTTCTATAAGTTGCGGCTATACCAGCCACCAGGCAATTTTTGGCCGTGGGAGATGTGTTTATGAATACAGGCATTTGCAAAGCTTTGGATCCTCAATCATGGAGAGACGCTTATCAAGCTGCAATGTGCGAGTCAGATTTAAATAAGCTACCGGAGCGCATTGCTGATGCGGAAGCCATGCTGGTAATGCGGACGCGAGAGTTGTCCTGCACATCGGGAGACAAATTTGAAGAGAAGGACAGTCTGGACGACGCGCTGTGCATTCTTCATGCCTTGCGTAGCTCACTCAAGCGCCGACCTTCTGCTATTCCAAGTACTGGAAGTCTGGATTCCCTAAAAAGTGCGTGAGCCGTCGATGAGTTTCCTGTTGAGGAAACCAGAAAGCGCCGCTTGGAAATTCATCAGCTGCTTTTTGAAAAGGCTTACGCCACGGGGGGAAAAGAGTTGCGGAAAATGCTGGTGCTGGTTCCGGCACGGGCGGAACCGGCGACGGCTCTGGAGTGGGGTCAGCTTGGGGAGGCTCCGGGTCAGGCTCGGGTATGGGATTGGGCAGAACATCCGGCCCGCCAGCCGTGGGTAAAAGTTCTGGTGACATCTCCCTTCCCGCGCTACAGCTTCGCCATGGTTCGCGTACCATCATCAAATCTCACCCAGCGCTGGGCCTCGTCGATGATGTGATTCAGCACGAGCGTGGAGGCAATGAAGGCGACGAATGTCACCATCCGCGTCGCTCACAGCGCATCCGAAATTCGAGTCGCTTGTCTGCACATGAAGACGGGGTTCCCCTACATTCATGGTGTTCCCATTCATGGCAGCAGCGCGGCGATTCGGGCAAAAGCAACCATGACCGCGACTATCAACGTGACGACTACCAGAATCCCGCTGGTCAGGAGCACAACCTCGCTCACCAACTCGGTTTGCATTATGTCATCCCGGCGCATTGCAGCCTCCTTGCCAGCCAAGTCTTCGAGCGGGAACAAGGGTCGGCAAGAATAATAGGGCTGCTCTTGTCATTACCTCAATGCCGTTGAACCTGTAAATTATTACGGAGTTTCCTGTAGCGAGGGCTGATACTCAGTGCATTGGTTTTCATTGGACAGCGTAATCAACCCACGGTATTGATTAGCGTCCCAATGCCGGTGATGGCGATACGAATCTCGTCACCCGGGGCAAGCGTGAACGAGTCCGGGGGGACGATCCCGGTGCCAGTGAGCAGAAAGCAACCGGAAGGAAAGCTGTTACTCCGGTAAAGATATTCCACCAGCGACAGCGGATCGCGTTTCATGCTGGCGAGCGTAGTGGCAGCGGCAAACTCGCTCATGCCTCCGCGCATGATCTCCAGGCTGATCTCCGTGGACGACGGCAGTGGTTCCGGCGCGACCAGTATGCAGGGGCCCAGGGCGCAACATCGGTCGTACACTTTGGCCTGGGGCAGATACAGCGGGTTTTCTCCTTCGATACTGCGGGAACTCATGTCGTTGCCGATGGTGTAGCCGATAATCCTGGCTTTCGGGGATACGAGCAGAGCCAACTCGGGCTCGGGCACTGACCAGGAAGAGTCGTCGCGGATGGCGACTTTTCCGTTAGGACCGACCACGCGATGCGGAGTGGCTTTGAAGAAAAGCTCAGGCCGGCCAGCGTCATAGACCCGATCGTAAAAGTCGCCGCCTCCCGCCGACTTCGACTCCTGGATGCGCGCTTCCCGGCTGCGATAGTAGGTGACTCCGGCGGCCCACACTTCCTGATTGCCGATGGGAGCCTGCAGGTCCTGGAGTGCGGGACGCGCTGCTTCACTACCATTTCCTCCCTGGATCTGGCGCAGCAGGTGCCCATGCAGATCGTCTCTCGTAGTCAGTAGTTCCCAGGACTCACCGGGCCCGCGATCTTTCCCCGGCAAATAAAAGCGATCGTGTTCCTCTATAACGTATCCGGATGTTGTTCGGTAGAGCTTCATGATTGGTTTGCGCACTGCGCCCTTGGACAAAATCCTACCACTGATGCACCCAGCCCGACGGCGCGGCATCCAAGGCGCAGGCCAGGAGTCCACGCGGCCGTTTCTAACACACTGTTACAATCGACCTCAGGGGGGATCTTACTGCTATGACGGAATTATCAAGGATTGTCGGGCAGTTGAAGAAAGAGCGAGCTCGGGTGCAACAGCAACTGTCCGGATTGAATGCGGCGCTGGCCGCGTTTGCCGGAGTTTACGGCGGCAGCGGAGCGTCAAAGAAGAGGACGCGTCGTCCTTTGAGCGCCAAGGGCCGAGCCGCAATCCGCCGGGCGCAAAAAGCGCGATGGGCAAAAGTCAGGGCCGAGAAAAAGTAGCTGCCGGGAGGCGCAGGTTTTCGTAGCGCCGCCGTCCCGGCGGCTGTGGCAGCGGGCGGGACGCCCTCGGGACAGCCGGCAAGATGCCGGCGCTACTTTCAAGGCGCGGTGAGGTCGCGTTCACTCTACACATCCCTGCTAGACTGACGCGGTGCGCCGCCTCATCATCAACGCCGACGATTTTGGTCTCACGGCGGGGGTGAATCGTGCCATCGTGGAGGCCCACGAAAACGGCGTCGTGAGTTCGGCGACGCTGATGGCCAACGGCCGGGCTTTTGGGCAAGCGGTGAGTCTGGCGCAATCCACGCCTGGGATGGGAGTCGGATGCCACGTCGTGCTGGTGGACGGCGCTCCCCTGCTTCCCCAGACGCAGGTCCATAGCCTGCTGGACGGCAGCGGTAACAGCGCCGGCGACGCGCGCTTCCGCGAGGGCATCAGCAAGTTCGGGGCACTCGCGATGCTGGGCCGCCTGGCTGCCGATGAAATTGAAGCCGAGGCCACCGCCCAGATCCGCAAGCTGCAAGCCTCCGGTATTCCGGTCACCCACCTTGATTCGCACAAGCATACTCACCTCTTCCCGCGCGTCCTGCGGCCGCTTTTGCGGGCGGCACAGCGTTGCGGCGTCCGGGCGATCCGGAATCCCTTCGAGCGAATCCAGGGTTCACAGCTGGCGGCATCACCCAGTCTATGGAGAAGGTGGGCCGAGGTGGGCGTGCTGCAAGGTTTCGCCAGACAGTTCCGCGAAGCGGTGCAGCAGGCTGGGATAGCTACGCCGGACGGTACCCTGGCCATCGTGGCCACGGGCACGCTTAATGATCGTTTGCTGCGCCTGATGGTGGAGAATCTTCCGGAAGGAACCTGGGAACTGGTTTGTCATCCGGGCTATAACGATGCTGATCTGCAGGGGATTCAGACCCGGCTGCGGGAATCACGCGAACAGGAGCTGCGCATT
>DATGYF010000069.1:0-2510 GCA_035298145.1 Terriglobales bacterium
GACGGAATCCCGGCGCAGGAGCTGACCAGCAGAACGCACGCGATCAGGCTGCTCAGAGCCAGGCCGCGGAGAATGCGTTTCCGGTCAACCTGGCCAAGCACAAGCACTCCCACCATCCCCAGCCCGAACCCGACCAGCGCACCCCGCCGGGGTGGCCTGGGCACTGGCCCCGGACGATGTGCCGGGCGGACAACCGAGACTCTGAGAACTGACGTCGCAGCTTTGCCCCCCGGAGTAATCACGGAGGGAGAGAAGGCGCACGACATCGCAGCCGGGAGCCCGGAGCAGGACAGCGCGATGGGGCCGTCGGACTTTGATCGTGCGGTTACCGTGATCCGGGGACTTCCCGACTGTCCGTCCGCGATCGTGACCGACGATGGTGAGGCGCTCAGCGAAATTACCGAACCGGACGCTGGCGGCGGTGGCGAAGTCACCGGAGGCGTGCCCGGAGTGCCTTCCGGCGGGCCGGCGGACGGTGGTGAAGCTGCGCCGCATTGTGGTGCATAGGGCACGGCTGCGGAAATCTGGTTTTTCAAGTTCGGTTTTCCGATGGCCTGCACAAACAATTTGTAATTCCCCGCGGCCAGCGAATACCCGCACAGATCGAGGGCATACGTGCCCACGGTCTGGTCCGCCAACGGCATCAGATTCTGGCCATCGGAACTGACATAGACCCGATAGTGATCGATGGTGTCTTCACTCCCGGCGATCTTCCACTGCAGCGAGCTGCCGGCCATGGCTGCTGAGACGCTCACGCAGTTGTCAATTCCGGATTCGATCTCCGTTCCTTCTTCGTAGTCATTCCAGGTGACCAGCTGCATGGCGCCGAGCTGATTGGTCGAGTTGTACAGGCTGTTGATCTTGGCGAACGTCTGCAGCCAGGTCTGGCCGCAGCGCTGGTCCATGATGCGGTTCAGTCCCCAGGAGGCCAGCTTGTCGTTGAATCCTTTATAAGACGCGCCCCAGGTTTGGTCGCCCTGGGATGCCATCCCGGTTTTGTAAAAGCTGGTCAGATAGCTCATGCCAAAATCGCTGCTGGTGGCGATGTCCCAGGAGTACGCACCGGCGCTCTCAGCATGGCTGAAACCGCGGCTATGCTGAAACAGGAACATGGGGTTGGTGGCCAGTGCGGCTTTGGCCGCACTCCAATCAATCGTGTAGTGGAGGTCCACGTCGAAGTTGGTGACGACTGGGCGGCCACCCACCCTCAGATATGCAGGTGAGGGAAAGTACGTCTGCTCGACGTATTGCAAATCATTATTCAGGGCCTGCTGGGGAGTGCATCCCGGGCAGGAGTACCAGCGAATGGCGCCGCTGTCCACCATGATCGCGAACGTGAACCCGGGATGGGTTTCAGCTTCGTGCATCACCAGCTTGGCGGCGCGGTCGATCTCGTTGTTCGGTCCGTACCAGACCATGACCACTCCGTCGATGCCGCGGCTGACCATGTCCGAGATTTGCCGTTTGACCTGGGCCGGATCGGTCGAACTGTAACCGATGTTGATGTGGCTGGGCTTGCCGAACCAGAGCACCAGGTGAGCGAAGACCTTGGTCTGTGCTCCGGGGTAGAGCAGGGAATGAATGTCCAGTTTGCTTACGTTGGCTCCGCCCAGGTTGCCGTTTGATTGCGTCACAAAACCGGTGGCCGCGCTGGTATTGTTCGCGGTCTCCGCGGCAAGTGTAGTGGTCGGCGTAATAACCAGGTTGCCGGCGCGGCTGGCCAGAGGAAACACCAGGACGGCTGCAATGACGGACAAGCGGATGCGGCGCGTTGCCTTCAAAGTTTGCCCTTAACGCGATCGAATAATGCTCGACCTCAAGGTCGACTTGAAGGAATCTTATCCAGCACTCGCAGATTAGGCATGTTACGGAAGGGAGTGTCCGACCACACAGGGTGCCCCACTCTCGTCTCTCCGTCTTTTGGAGAGACAGGGTGGGAGATGCAGGAATGAAGTTGACCATCTCTAACTTTGATTTTGTTTGGAATCTTGGTGCGACTTGTTCGCGCCCCCAAAGACAAGAAATGAAAAGCGTCGGACAGGGGTTCCGACCACACAGGGTGCCCCACCCTCGTCTCTCCGTTTTTTGGAGAGACAGGGTGGGAGATGCCGGAATGAAGTTGACCATCTCTGACTTTGATGTGCTTGGGATTTTGGTGCGACTTGTTCCTGCCGTGCTCCCCGTTTAGTCGGGATGCGCGATCTCACCTATCGAAGGCGGTAACACCATCAGGTTGGGGTGATCCTGGTCGCGCCAATAAACTTGAAAGCACTCGCCGCGCTTCTGCGGTTCCCAGGTGGTACCGTCCTCGTATGAAATTTTTCGCGGGAACAACGCCCAGCCCAGAATCGAATCGCCACCCTGCAGGTACGCATCTTTTTCCAGCGTCTGCTCGGCTCCGGCTGCGATCGGCCCTGACGCCGGCCAATTGGCGTCAAAGGGACGGTGCAGGTATTGCGGCGCCAGAAAATGCTCGGAGGTCAGGTCCCATTGTTTGATCGCCTTTCCAC
>DATGYF010000070.1:0-4296 GCA_035298145.1 Terriglobales bacterium
GTAACTTGGGTAACGTTGGCCGGGGTGCGCACGCGTGCTACGCTCCGGCATAGGTAGGAAAATCAGCAATTTGCGAGGAATGAAAGTTACAGGCAGGTGTACGCGCCCGCGCGCTCTCAGCCCAGCCGCGGCGAAGCTGGAATCGACCTATCACGACTACGCGCGGGTGTGATCGGTTTTAGCGCGACTGCAGCCAAAAAAGATCGCCAACGATGCCACGCATTCCTATCTTCAGACTGGGACGTTCCGCCGAAGAGGCACTGCCTCCGCAGCTCGGCAGCTACACTCCGAAGCTTACCCTGAAGGATTTGCAGCTGGGCGTGGACAACCTCCGGCATGACGTGCATCTCAGCCCCCGGTTTGTCGAACAGGCACGGCTGCAGATCGCGCGCCTCATCGTCCGACATGGGGACATGGAAGGCTTGCTGGCGGCCGAGAAGATAGAGCGGACCGGTGGCAACCACTTCATAGGATCGCAAACCGTGGCGAAGGCGCCCGCGAAAACGGTGGGATCCGAGCTCAAGCCTCTGCTGGCTGACCTGCATGTTTCGGTGCTGAATCGCGCCAAGGCGGCGGAAAACCTCTCCGTCGATATGCTGGCGCGGGCGGCCATCGTCAAGTTCCTGCGGGTGGAGTTGAACTCGCAATTCGCGCAAATGCTGGAACGCGGCCGCATGATGCTGAAGAGTTACGAAGGCGTGCGCCAGCAGAAGGCACTGGAGTATCGCGAACGCATAGCGGGTTTTCAGGTGGCCAAGAAAATCATCCTGCGCAAGACCGGACAAGAGCTGTTCCGCATCCTGCGCGAGATCGAGAAAGAAACCCTGGCCCGCATGCGCCGCTCCCTGTTCGGCAATGGCAATGAAGCGGAATACAAACTCTTTTTGAACCCGTTGATCTTTACCGAAGACGGCTGTGACACTTACCTGAACGCCGAGCACTACGTGATGCTGGGCAACTTCGATCGCGATCCTGACCGCTTTTCCAACGTGCGCCGGGTGGTCCGTGAATTCCTTCTCTCCCTGAAGCTGGGTTCGAAAGCGCAGGATGAAGCCGTGGTGGACAGCTGGCTGAACGTTCCGGAAAACGCCCAGGCCCTGGTCGGTTCGGGCCAGTCCGACGAAGGCACTCATGAGGAACGCAGCCAGAAGGCGAGATTGGAGGCCTGGGTCGAACTGCTGGAGCGTGAAAAGCTCATGGAGTACGTGATCGCTTCCTACGAAACGGTGCCGCTGCTCGCCGAATACTCCCCTCGCATCAACGCGCAACAGCTCAAAAATGCACTGATCTCGCGCGAAGAGCGCGAGCGGGTGGAGAAGCTGATTGAAGAGCACGGGAAGCTTTCGCTGCAGGGCCTGAACTCGGCCACGGCCCGGGTGGCCGGGTGCCGCGGCGCGGAACGGGCCAAAATGGCGGCGCGCTTTCTGCGCGACTTTCTGCGTTATCACCGCGATTTGCGGCGTCTGGAAGCGCTGAATTCCGCGCTCGACAGCGGCAACCTGATCGGCAACTGGAAGCTGCGGGAACTCTCGGCCATGAACGGCACGCTCTACGAGTTCCTGCTGCCGGAAGAGCAGAAGCCGTCCGAAGACAAAGTATTGCGCCACGTAATTCTGAAGGCCGACATCCGGGACTCGTCACGCCTTACCCGGTCGCTGCTGGAGCAGGGCATGAACCCGGCTTCCTACTTCAGTCTGAATTTTTACGATCCGGTCAACAAACTGCTGGCCAAGTATGGCGCCCGTAAAGTGTTTGTGGAAGGTGATGCCATCATCATCGCGCTGCTGGAGCACGAAGGCGAGGCTCCCCTCGCGGTCAGCCGGGCTTGCGTACTGGCGCGCGAGATTATCGACATCGTGCGCGGCTACAACCATCTTCTGGAGCGCGCCGGGCTGCCGGCACTGGAACTTGGCACCGGCATTTCGTTTCAGGATTCAGCGCCTATGTACCTGCTGGACGGCGAACAGAAGATCATGATTTCAGACGCGCTGAACGAGAGCGACCGCCTTTCCTCCTGCAGCAAGCGCGTGCGCAAAGCCATCGCCGGCGTCGAGGGTCCGTTCAACGTCTATGCCTTTCAGACCGTCAAAGATGCCGACGCCGGAGAAAGTCCGGAAGACTTTATTCTGAAGTACAACCTGAATGGAATCCGCCTGAGCGAAGCGGCTTTCCAACGGATGCAGCAGGAAATTTCGCTCGAGCCCTGCCAGTTGGAGCTGCCCAGATTGTGGGGCAGTGAAGTCTTCCAGTTACACCGTGGCCTGGTGCCGGTGGGCAATGAGATTTTCAAGAAGATCCTGGTCCGCACCGGCCGGATCGCGCAAATCGATCCCCAAAAATTTTCATTGCAACACTGGACCGAGCGTCCCTACTACGAAGTCTGCACCAACCCTGCCATCTACGCCATGCTGGAAGGGAAGACGGCGAAGGGCGGTTTCTAGTTTCTGGTCCAAAGTTTTTCTCAGCTTCCCATGTCTCGCAAAAGCGGCGAGACATGGGGCACCCGGTTTCGGATTTTCATTACCATGATGTCCGTATCGTTGATTTGCACCGGACCTGCCTCTCCGCTCAGATAGCATCGAAAACTGCTCCAGGGCCAGTCCTCAGGCGAAGAAACTAACCCTCGCACGACCGGGTTGCGGTGGATGTAGCGAAGCTTTTCAATCCGCTTGCGCTCGGTGAAAACATTGAAATCATAAAACCGCGCCTGCCAGAATCGGTCAGGATGACTTGAGGTCCCGGCCGGGGTGCCCCAGGTCTCGCCGATTTTGCGAGACCTGGGCGTCGTGACGGAACCCTCCATACTGCGCACAACCCCGAGCTTTAGCGCCTGAATCGCAGTCGATAACGTCTCCCGCTGCGGTTCGCTTAACAACAAATGAACGTGTTCAGGCATGACGACATACCCCAATACCATGAACCGGTAACGCCGGCGAACCCGATCGAGAACCTTCAAGAACAAATCACAGTGAGCCGGGTTCCTGAAAAGCGGGCGGCGTCGGTAACAACTGAAAGTCAGAAAAGTGCAGGTCGTTATGGCCATAAAACCGGTGCAGGCCTTGGGTCATGAATGAAGAGTAGAAAAATCAGAAAGACCTGTCTGTGACGAGTGAACATTCGATACTCCCAGGTCTCGCAAAAACGGCGAGACCTGGGCCAACCTGCGAGACCTGGGGCACCCGGCTATATCAGGAGGGTCACAACGCCCGTAGCCACCAGGGCCGCGGCCCAGAGCAGATCGAAGTTGAACCAGGTCTTGCGGAGAAGGGCGAGGCCGAATTTACGATAGACCACCCAGGCGATCAGCCCGGTGACTGCCAGATAGGCAAATGTATGGACGCCGGTGGCCAGCATCCCGGCCAACGGGCTGGTGGTGGCAGAAACATGATTGTGGCCGGTTGCCATTCCGCCCTCTGCTTCGACCGTGGTGCTGCCCAGCAGCACCGGCACCACCATCAATCCGGCGCCGTGCGCCGAGGCCATCAGAAACGACCAGACGGTCAGGTCGCGGAAGCCGACCTGCATGCGGACCCAGCGCGGGTGCCAATGCCGCGCCAGGCAAAAGATTCCCAGGCCAATCAGGATTGCGGCGACGGAATAGCGAATGGCTACAAGCGGCAGCGTCATGCCGAGGAACACGGCCGCCAGCACCACGATGCCGATAGCCAGGGCGTGGCCGAGCGCAATGGGGAGGAGCGCCTTAGCGACTGCGCTCCCCTTTTGCTCCTGCATCCCCAGCGCCACCGCGAACAGCCATCCCATCCCGGGGTTGAGTCCGTGGTAGGCGCCGAGGAGCAGCATCAGCCACAACGCTGTCGAACTCAGGCCGGCATGCATCATTTCGCGTCCGAGAAGCAATAGGAGTCCGACGAAGCGTCGCCTCCTTCGAGCCGGAGCTGGTGCGCGCGCACACCATCGAACTCGACAAAGAATTTTTCGTCGAGTTTCATTCCGCCCTTGGGGTTGGCATCGATTTTAACCATCCAACTCTTCACCCCGTCGGGATAAAACTGTTCGTCCCAGGGAGAGTAGAGCGAGTTGGTGAAGTAAATCCGCTTGCCGTCGCGGCTGATCTCAACCATCTGTGGGCCGCCGTTCAGCGCCTGCGCGGGCTTCTTGGGGTGAGCTGCCCGCCGCACAATGCCGCCGAGGTGGATCGAACCAGTTTTCTTCGGGTTCGCCGGATCGGAGACATCGTACTGAATGAACTCACCCGTACCCCAGCATGAAACATAAAGGAAGCGGTCGTCGAGCGAGAGGTTGATGTCGGTGACCAGAGGTGGTACCGCCTTGAAG
>DATGYF010000071.1:0-2300 GCA_035298145.1 Terriglobales bacterium
TCGTTGCGGAAGGCGCGCCCGGAGAGGCGCACGCTGATGACGCTGCGGTCCCGGCGTGTCCAGTCGGCGTTGAGGCCGTGGAATTTTTGCAGGGAACGCAGGTAGTCGGCCAGGCCGAACCACTGTTGCGAGTCGGCGTACAGATTGGCCAGATTGCTTCCTACCAGCTCCGCGCCCGAGGGGTAGCCCAGCATGGCCACCAGCGCCGGGTTTACGTCCAGCAGGATGCCGGCGGAGTCGCAGCGGCATACGCCGTAGGGAGCATGCGTAACCAGGGAGCGGAAGTTGATTTCGGAGCGGCGCAGCCCCTCCTGGGCGGAGCGCAGCGCGGCGTTAAAAGAACAAATCAGGCCGGCCACGAAGACGAACAGCGCCAGATGTATGATGGCGCGGCGGTACTCGGATGGAGTATGCGCCCCAGCCAGCGAGAAATACGCGCTGACGGTGAGGGCGAAGGAGGTAGCGACCAGTCCTGGCTTCCAACCGCCGTACCAGGCGCTGACCATAATGGCAACCGCGAAGACGACCAGGCGGCTCTCGACCACGTCGGAGAGCAGGAAGGCCGGGATGAGGGCAAGAATAATGCTGAGGACAGCGACGCCGTATCGGAGGACTGGGGCCCGAGCCGGAGTGATGCTGCGGTTGCGAAGTAGAAGGGGGAGCTTCGCTCGCATGAGTTAAATTTAATTCCCAGAATGGGATGGCGCGAGTTACGGGAGTACATACCGGCCGCGCTTTCGGACGGGTGAACGAAAGATTGATGAGCTTTGGGCAACCCCGTGGGGGAGCAGGGCAACCGTCTCTTCCGGGCAGGTCTGTTGTTCCTTGCGGGTGCTTTGCGACCTTTGCGGTAAAGGTCTTAGAATCTTAAACCGCAAAGACGCAAAGGAACTCCGCAGAGATCGCGAAGGTCAAGGCTTACCCTGGCAGGACTTGCGCGCGCTAGCCGGGAAACGGGACACTATGACTGATCGGCAAGTGATCGACGCGTTTGGGCGCTCGCGCCCACCTGCATGAATATCGGACTGCTGGGCGGGACGTTCGATCCCATTCATCACGGACACCTGGCGCTGGCGCGGGCGGCGAAGGAGCGCTTTGATCTGGGCCGCATCCACTTTGTGCCGGCCAATGTTCCGCCCCACAAGCAGAGCCGGACGATAACGCCATATTTTCACCGCTACGCCATGGTGGTGCTGGCCACCATGGGCGAGAAGGCGTTTGTCCCGTCTGGACTAGAGGCCCCCGGGGTGGTTGAGGTCCCTGCCTCTGGGGGCAAAGGGCGGCTGGCGAAAGACGCAGTGCCGGGGGCGAACTACAGCATTGACACGGTGAAGCGTCTGAAAGAATCGCTTAAAAAGAACGACCGGGTATTTTTTCTGATCGGCATGGACGCCTTCGCCGAGATCGCGCACTGGCATCAGGCCGAGGCGTTATTTCGCGAATGCGAATTCATCGTGGCCAGCCGTCCGGGCTACTCCCTGGCCGACGTGGCCAATGCCCTGCCGGAGAAAATCCGGCCTCCACGGAACGTAAGCCAGCCCTTCGCTAAACAGCCGGCCAAGGGCGATCTGGTGCTGAGTGGAGCGACCATCCATTTGCTGGAGAACGTGCACCAGGCGGTGTCGGCCACGGCGATCCGGGAAGCGGTGGCAGCGAAGAAGCCGCTGCGCAAGTTCGTGGATGCAGCGGTGGAAGAGTACATCAAGAAAGAAGGATTGTATCTCTAGTCGTCAGTTCTCGGTTGTCAGTCGTCAGAAAATCGTCGTTGGTCTTTGGTCGTTGGCCAAAGCAATGGCTGCCGCCGGTGATCCGGGACCTCAGCTACAATGGATTGGCCAGCGACCAAGGACTAAGGGCCAACGGCCAATTACTGATGATAAAACTACAAGTCTCCGAAGCCATCCGTGCCTGCCTGGAAAAGAAGGCGGAAGAAATCACCATACTGGAACTGGAAAAAGGGTCGGGAGCGTTCACCGACTACTTCGTAGTGTGCAGCGGGACCAATCCCCGCCAGGTCCAGGCCATTTCTGACGAAGTGGAATTGCGCCTGAAAGGGGCCGGGCTGCGGCCGACTCACATCGAGGGCTACAAGCAGGCGGAGTGGGTGCTGCTCGACTACGTGGATTTCGTGGTCCACGTTTTCTCCGAGAAAGCGCGCAAGTTTTATGACCTGGAACGGCTATGGAAGTCGGCGCGGCGCATGGAACCGGCCGAACTGGTGGCCAGTCCGGCCAGGCAGAAACGGGCCCCGGTGCGCGGCCTGAGGAAGAAGCGGGCCTGAGTCTTCTTGCCAGGCACCT
>DATGYF010000072.1:0-5548 GCA_035298145.1 Terriglobales bacterium
CCATGAAGATAGGCGTTGGGAAACAGCAACTGATGCGGAGGATGGATCTTGATCATACGTATTTTCAGCCGCAGAATCTGCTCGACGTCCGCCATGATGTTGGGGGAGTGCCGGGGATGAAGGCCTCCACACGAAATCAGACGTCCCGGCTCAGCCCTGGTGTAGTCGGCAACCCATTGGTTGACCTCGGGGCCAAAGCCAATCACTTCCGGTGCGACGTAATTGATCAGCACCGCCCTGCCGATGCCGCATGCATCAAGATATTTCAGGAAAGCCTTCGGCGAGTGACAGAATTCCGCGATCTGATCGAAATTCGGACGCTTATGTTTTAACAGCGCCAGCGCCTCCGGCTTGAACATCTCCAGCGGCTGGATGTGGATGTGGCAGTCGGTAACCATGGGATGCGCCAGGGCAACAGGCTGAAGGCGAGGTAGAACCTTATCCAACACAGCTCGTGATTTGCAACTTAAAATTGCCGTCTGCTATATCCGGTGTTTTCCTTGCGTCCTTGGCGGTAAAGAGTTTGCCTTTGCCTGAATCGTCCAAAAATCTTTACCGCAAAGAACGCAAAGAGAAGACGCAAAGGACGCAAAGCGAACCTGCGGGCCCATGTCTAAAGGCGCGGACATTGTCACGTCGGGTGGCTGCGGTTCAGTCGGTGGGGTTCCGCGGGAATTTCTGATAAGGCAGCCGCACTCCATCCACTTCAACCTGGTCGGCGCGCATCGCGGTGGGCGCCTCGAATCCCTGGGCGCCGGCGGCGGTGACGAAGTCATCCTGGTCAACCCCGTCGCCGCTCACGCCCAATCCTCCCACCAGCACACCATTCTTATAGAGGGGCAGACTGCCAGGAAAAAATACGACTCCGTTCTGATTGGCATTGGCGGCTTGAGAACCCTGGGTGCAGGGATGCGCCAGATCAAACAGAAACAGGTTGAAGAAAGGACCAGGGCCGGATCCATCGATTCCTGGGGTGAAGAGCGGCTGGGACCCGAATCCTATCGTCCGGTTCGTAACCGCCGTGCCTGCCGGAACTCCAGGCAGATCCGAGTTGCCCGCCGGATTGCTGAAGTAAATCACATTGCGGGCTTTCGCCACCGCCACGTCGATGCTGAACACAGTCGCGTCGGACATGCGGTGCAACGCCAGTACCGTGCCATCGAGATCGGCCACGGCGATCGTCATCCGCGCCCGCGAACCGGCGGGAAGGCGAATGACCGCGCGCGTCATCTCCGCGGTGGCAACCGCATGATTGATGATGTTGGTCACATCGCTTTGGGTCAGTCCCGACGCCCCGCCCGCGGGTCCCACCAGATCGCCGTCCGGCGGCAGGCCTCCCGCTAGTGGTCCTACTACGAATGTCCCCGTCGCGGCCCCTGGCCCCACCCCGCTGGGCGCAGTCGTCTGGTTCACGAAGGGCAAGGCAATGCCGCCGATAATCACCACGCCGGGCGGAGGAAGCTGCGCCGCCGTCGGCAGGAAGCCCGCTTGCGAGGCGCCGGAGAACGCGGCAAACTCAGCGATCGCCGCCGATGAACTCACTACTCCAACTCCTCCTACAGCGGCGCCATTCTTGAACAGGGGCACGCCTCCCGGATTCACCGCTGCAGGATTGCTGTCACCGGCATCAGCTTTGCCGGTGATTACTCCTAAACCCGGACTCAGCCCGTCGATCGAACGCGCCGGATCTATGCTCTGTCCTGCCAGGAAGCTGGCATTGAGGGGGCAACCCCGGTTGGTGTTCTCGATCCCGTACAGGTCCGCGTTGGGAGCATTCGAAACTCCCGGAGGAAAGTGAATGCCGCTGATAAAACGGACGGTACGGCTGGAGAGCGGCGCCTGATTGTTGCTGAAGAGCGCAGCGGTGCGAGCCAGAGCCACGGCAAGCTCATTGCTATCGACCATGGCGCCGAAATTGCCTACTGAGGTCGAAGGCGCGGTGGCATTGCGGAACACGGCCAAAATTTTTCCCGCCCGATCGGCCACGGCAATGACTAGCGGAGCGTTTGCTGATTGCGCCGCGTCCTGAACCACCTGCTGAACGTCAGCCGCGCTGAGCGGGCCAGAGGTCACAGATGGAGAAGAAGCCGGCGTCGTGCTTCCCCCGCCGCATGACATCAGCAGAGTGCCCGCCAGAATTAAAGAGGACACGCAAACCGTCGCGGACCGGAGCGGGTGAGGCTTCATTGGGTTTCGATAAGCCAGACGCATCTCTTTCTCGATCGTTAAGTCTGCCGCTGGAAGGAATTTAATACGCAGCGGGCCTGGGAACGACAGGGCCGACACCTTAGTGTAACCACACTGGTCACTCCCAGGGCTCCGTAACGTTGACTTTCCCCAGCGCTCTGGCACAATTCGCGTAAGCCCAAAAAATAGGCTGTTGCTTGCGGAAAGGGACTTATTGTGGACACCTTCAGACGCCTGATCGCCGGAGCTCTCTGCTTGTTGATGTCTTCACTGCCTGCCCTGGGCGCGCCGCCCGCGGCCGGACAACGCGCGGGTGAGATCAAAGCTTTGATTCCTGCCGCCACCAAAAACGAACAGACCACCAAGGCCAAAGACGAACTGGACTGGAATGACCTGCTCAAGACGGCCGCGAGCGGACGGGTGCGGGCCGGGTTGGACGATGGCTCGATTCTCAGCGTGGGCTCTAACAGTGAATTGCGCGTGTTGCAGCATGATGCCGCGTCCCAGCAGACCTCGCTGGAAATGAACGCGGGCCGGCTGCGCAGTAAAGTCGTGAAAATCACGCAGCCCAACGGCAAATTTGAAGTGCACACGCCCAACGCTGTAATCGGCGTAATCGGCACCGATTTCTACGTCGAGTACGGAAACAACAAAACGACCGTAATCTGCTACACCGGAGTGGTCAGCGTCACGCCGCTGAACGGCGCGCAGGCCATGAACAATACCTCTAACGCCGCCAATGCCAGTAACGTCGTGACTCTGACCGCGGGCCAGATGGTCGAAATCACCAGCGAGGTGCCCCCGGGAGGCTACCAGGCGCAGTCAACGCCGCATGACGTACAGAACGCGAGCATGGGTTCCACCGATGTTCCGGACGTGCCCTTGCCGGCGGCGACCGCCGGGGTGACCAGTCCATGGCATTGGGCATTGCTCATGGGCGCATTCGCCGGAGCAGCGGTTGGTCTTACCTTCGCCGTGGACCGGGGAACGACTACGGCCCCGGTGCGACCGCCGGGCTGTCCGGTGGGCGTGCCGCCGTCGCAATGCAACAAGTAAGCCGGGTGGAAAGAATGTTGCGGGTGGCTCAGGTTCACCCGACCAGACCGGGATGACACCGCAAGCCAATCAGGGATGGTCGGCGCGTCTGGGTAGAGTCTCGGCCCGCCAGGTGGATCTTGCGCTGGCCGTGCTGGTTACGCTGGCCGGGCTGGTCCTGTTTGCCTATTCCGGAATTGGCGGCAACCGTCGCGCTGGTTTCCTCTTTCTTCAGAATATCGAGCTTCGCACTCTTGACCTGCGTTTTGCCCTGCGCGGTACACGGCCGCACGATGATCGCGTCGTGATCGTCGGCATTGATGAAAGAACTCTTCAGAAGCTGGGATCTTTTCCGCTCCCGCGAAACTCATACGCCCAGCTGGTAGAAAGCCTGTCGGGTGCGGGCGCGCGCGTAATCGCCTTCGACGCCACCTTTCCCACTCCAGAGAGCAACTCGGCGCTGGCAGCCCTGCAGAAACTCCAGGCGGAAACCGCGCCCGGAGCTCCGCCATCTTTTCTAAAGAAAATTCGAGAACTGGAGGCGGCCAGCGATCAGGATGCCATCTTTGCCGCGGCGCTCAAGAAGTCCGGCAACGTGGTCCTTGGGCATCTTTTTCTGGATGAGCAGCGGGCCCGGCTCTCCGATCCTAAAAAAGCCGAAGAATATTTCAATGTTGCATGGGCCAAGGCATTTCCGCAGGTGCTTAAGGTCAAATCCAAAGACGGACGCGACTTCGACCTGGGGAAGTCATGGATCGAGAATGGGGGCACGGTCGCCGCCGGGGCCGAAGCCAACATCGCAAAACTCGCGGAAGCCGCATCGTCCTACGGATTCATTGATATCAATCCTGATCCCGACGGCACGCTGCGCCATGCCCTCCTCATTATGCGCTACCAGGACCAGGATTTCTTTCCCTCGCTCGCGCTGCAGTCGGTACGCGAGTACGAAAAGATTCCCGACCAGGAAATCGCCGCCTACATCGCCGAGACTGGACTGGAGCGCATCCAGTTCGGGAAGCATCTGCTGCTGCCATCGCGCGACGGCACCGCTCTCATCAACTACACCGGACCCTACCGGACGTACCCGCAATATTCCATGGCAGACGTAATTGACGGCACCGTCCCGCCCAGCGCGCTCAAAGACAAGATTGTGCTGGTGGGCGCAACCGCCATGGCCATCGGCGACCTGCGCAATACGCCCGTCCAGAGCGGAACCGCCAGCTACATGGGAGTGGAAGTCCACGCCAATATCATCGACAACCTGCTGCACAGCGGCGAGCCGGGACGCACGTTTCTCACTCGAGGAATTCGCGAAGACCTGATCGACGCCGCTTTTATCGTGCTGTTCGGCCTGGGATTCGGAGCCTGGTTCGCGCGCATCAAGCCGCTCTATTCCACCCTCTCCGTGGTGTGCGCCCTGGCCGTGTTCGGATGGTTCGTCTATTTCAGCTTTGCCTCCATGGGAAGGTGGCTCAGCTTCGTCATCCCCGCTGGCACTCTGGTGGCGAACTACGCGGTGATCACAAGCTTCCGCATGATCTTCGAGGAACGCGAAAAGCGGAAGATCCGCAAGACTTTCTCGCAGTACCTTTCGCCCGGCGTGATTGCGCTGATCGAACGAGATCCGCAGAAATACATTCGCCCCGGCGGCGAGACCAAGGAACTGACCGTCATGTTCAGCGACATTCGCGGCTTCACCAGCCTTTCCGAAGGTATGACCGCGGACGAACTGGTGCGCCTGCTGAACGAATATCTGGGTGAGATGACCGAGGTCATCTTCAAAAACCTGGGCACGCTCGATAAATACATCGGCGACGCCATCATGGCATTCTGGGGGTCGCCGTACCCGCAGAGCGACCACGCGCTGCGCGCCTGCCACTGCGCTCTCGAAATGATTCATGGCCTGGAAAAGCTCAACGCAAAATGGGTAGGCGAGGGGCGCAAGGAGATTGCCATCGGAATCGGTCTCAATACCGGCCCGGTGAACGTGGGAAACATGGGATCAGCCAAACGCCTGGCGTGGACCGTGATGGGAGACAACGTCAACCTGGCTTCGCGCCTTGAAGGCATGACCAAGCAATATCGCTCCCACATCGTCATCAGCGAGGGAACCTACAGGGAAGTTACGGACCATTTTGTCTGCCGCGAGCTGGACCGAATCCGGGTGAAAGGCAAGCATCAACCCGTCGTAGTTTACGAATTGATGGATGTGGAAGCGGCCAGACCGAAATACGAGGCTCTGATTACCCGCTTTGAAAACGCCATGAAGGCGTATCACGCGCAAAACTGGCGCGAGGCTGCCGGCACTTTCGGGGAGTTGCTCGCA
>DATGYF010000073.1:0-5818 GCA_035298145.1 Terriglobales bacterium
TCGCGCTCCGATAACACCGACCGTATCAGACTCGACTGAGACGAGCTTGACTAAAAGACAGCTGACTGAGGCACACGCCATGACTGAAGCAGGACAAGCGCTGATCCAGATTGAAGATCTCACCAAAGTGTTTTACACCGACGAAGTTGAAACCCACGCTCTCTCCGGAGTGCATCTGGCGATCCGCAAGGGAGAGTACGTCGCCATGTCGGGTCCGTCGGGATGCGGCAAGTCAACCCTGCTCTCGATCATCGGCCTGCTCGATACGCCGACTGGAGGCCGCTACCAGCTGAACAGCCAGCCCGTCGAGAACCTGGGCTTCGCCGAGCGCTCGCGCATCCGCAACCAGGAGATTGGGTTCATCTTTCAGAGTTTCAATCTCATTGGCGACCTCACCGTTTATGAAAATGTCGAACTGCCGCTGACTTACCGGCAGAAGATGCCCGCGGTCGAGCGCAAAAAGCGCGTAATGGAGGCTCTCGAGCGCGTAGGCATGGCGCACCGGGTGCGGCATTATCCTTCGCAACTCTCCGGCGGCCAGCAGCAGCGCGTGGCCGTGGCCCGCGCTCTAGGCGGAAAGCCCTCGATTCTGCTGGCTGATGAGCCCACGGGAAATCTGGATTCCCGCAATGGCGAAGCCGTGATGGAACTGCTGCAGAACCTGCACCGCGAGGGCGCGACCATCTGCATGGTCACCCACGACCCGCGTTTCGCCAAGCACGCCGAACGCGAAGTGCATCTGTTCGATGGCAAGGTTGTGGCGGAAGAGGAACTGAAGAAATTGATGGCGGACGTGCATGCATGACCGGCTTGATCCAAGACGTCCGCTATGCCCTGCGGCAACTCCGGAGGAACCTTGGCTTCACTACCGTTGCTGTGCTGACGCTGGCCTTGGGAATGGGCGCCAACACCGCGATCTTCAGCCTGGTCAACACCCTTATGCTGCGCCAGCTGCCAGTGCGGGAACCGGGGCAGTTGGTCGAACTCCTGCACAGATATCCGGGTGAGCCGCATCTGAATGGTTTCTCTCCGCAGGGCTACCAGCTCATGCGCGACCAGAATCAAGTGTTCTCGGGTTTGATCGCCGCCGCCTACCAACCCTTCCATGTGCGCGGCGAAGGGCTAGAACCACAAACGGTGCAAGGCGCATATGTGGGCGGAAACCTTTTCCCGGTCCTCGGGGTAAAGCCCGCGATCGGCAGGCTGATTGGCCCGGAGGATGACCGCACCGGCGATCCTTCCGCAGTAGCTGTGCTGAGTTGGTCCTACTGGAAGAGCAGGTTCAATCTCGACCCAGCAATTCTGGGCAAGATGATGATTGTGGATGATGTCCCGGTAACGGTTGTCGGAGTTGCGCCGCGCAGGTTCTCCGGATTGCAAGTGGAATCCGGCCAAGATGTCTGGTTGCCGCTTGCCCTGCAATCCACCATCGTTCGCGGCGGTCTTGGTTCGTGGTCGTTGTGGCTGTTGGGGCGGTTGAAGCCTGGCGTTTCCATCCATCAGGCTCAGGCGGAAATCGCGGTGCTATACGAGTCAACCCTCGACGAGCAGGCCAAGGCCACCAACAATCCTTTTATTCGCAAGATGAAGCTCGAAATGGAGCCCGCGGGTGCCGGCCTCTCGAAACTGCGGGAGGAATGGGCCAAGCCGCTGCTGCTGCTCCAAGCTGTTGTGGGCTTGCTGCTGCTGCTCGCTTGCACCAATCTGGCCAGTTTGTTGCTGGCGCGAGGGGCAGCGCGGGAACACGAAATGGCGTTGCGCCTCTCTCTGGGAGCCGGTCACTTCCGCCTGGCGCGTCAGGTGGTGACCGAGTCTGTACTGCTTTCCGCAATCGGCGGCCTGCTGGGCGTTTACGTGGCGTATTTCGGTGCGGGAGTGTTAGCGAAAATCATCGTTGCGGAAAGACGGCCGGGCCCGCCTCTCGAGTTGCATGCCCGGGCCGACGTGAACGTGTTGCTTTTTACAGCGGCAATCACGTTAGTAACCATTCTGCTGTCCGGGCTGTTTCCCGCTCTGCGCGCCATGCGGACCGCACCAGCATTCACGCTGCGGCAGGCGGGCAGCGCCAGTGAGACCAGGTCCCGGCGGTTGTTTGGAAAGGGCCTGGTTGTGGCGCAGGTCGCATTGTCAGTCGTGCTATTGAGCGCTGCCGGCCTGTTTGTTCGTCACTTATTGAATCTCCGCCATCTCGATTTGGGCTTCAACCCCGACCATGTTTTGCTCGTGACTCTTGATCCAGAAGGCAGTGGATATGACGACGACCACTTGGCGCTCGCGTATCAGGAACTGCTGCAACATCTGGAGGCGATTCCAGGCGTGCGCTCCGCCACCATCTGCGCCCCCTCTCCAATCTCGGGTGCGGGCGCGAATCGTGGCGTCACTGTGGAAGGCTACCAGGCCAAGCCGGGAGAAATTCGCAACGTCATGGAAAGCTGGATCGCGCCAAAATACTTCGCGACCCTCGGCACACGGTTGCTGATGGGACGGGACTTCAGCTTTCAGGACAAGGGTGGGCCGCGCGTTGCGATCATCAATCAGACCATGGCCCGCTACTACTTCGGCAACGACGATCCCATCGGGAAACACGTCACCTTTGACGATGACGGCCGGCCATACGAGATCGTAGGCATGGCCAGCGATGCCAAGTACATGGAAATACGAGAAGCCACTTATCGCACGATCTACCTCAACACCTTCCAGGAAAGCTCGGTAGATTCACGATTTGCACTTCGGACCAGCATTGACCCCGCTACAGTCGCTCCCGACGTGCGGCGCGTGGTGAGTGAATTGCTAAAGACAGTCTCTGTCGACAGTGTCACCACTCTCACCGATCAAGTGAACGCGTCCGTCGTTCCGGAACGGTTGATGGCGACGCTCTCCCTGTGGTTCGGCATGTTGGGCGCGTTGCTGGCGGCCATCGGCCTCTACGGACTGCTGGCTTACACGGTGGCACGACGCATCAACGAGATTGGCATTCGCATGGCGCTGGGTGCAAGCCGAAGTGACGCGACTTGGATGGTACTGGGAGACGCTCTGGCCATGGTCTTTGTGGGCTTAGCGGTAGGAGCACCCATCGCATTTTGGAGCGAGAGGTTTGCCGCAGGCCTGGTCCCAGAGCTGCAGATCGGAAGCACCGTCCCGGTCGCCTCCGGAGCAGTAGCGATGATTGCTATTGCACTGCTTGCGGCATATGTCCCGGCACGCCGCGCGGCCAGAGTCGATCCCATGGTGGCGCTGCGCTACGAGTGAGAAATTATGGAAACTCTTCTACAGAACCTGCGCTACACCATCCGCGCCCTGCGCAAGAGCCCCGGGTTTACCGCGGTGGCGGTCATCACACTGGCGCTGGGAATCGGCGCGAACACAGCCATCTTCAGCGTGGTCAATGCTGTGCTGCTGCGGCCCCTTCCATATAAAGATGATAGCCGGCTGGTTGTAATCCTCAACCAGGGCCGCAATCCCGTGGCTCCGGCGAATTTCATCGACTGGCGGCGCCAGAGTCGATCCTTCTCGCAGATGGGGGCGGCGGAGTACTGGACCCCGAACCTGACCGGCACCGACAATCCCGAAAAATTGTGGGCGTTGCATGTTAGTCCGGATATTTTTCCAATGCTGGGAGTCCAACCCTTGTTGGGACGCATGTTCCTGCCTGAAGAGCAAGACGTGGGCAAAGAGCATGAAGTGGTCTTGAGCTACTCGCTGTGGCAAAGCCATTTTGCCGGCAATCCCGAGATCATTGGCCGGGCCGTGGCGCTCAGCGGTGAAACCTACACCGTGGTCGGAGTGATGCCGCGTGACTTCAAGTTCGCTCCATTCTGGGCAACGAAGGCGCAGCTGTGGGCGCCGCTGGCGCTGGGTTCGCGGCTCACCGACCGTGGTGGTTCATCGCTCCGCGTGTTTGCCAGGCTCAACCCCGGCGTCACTCTGGAGCAGGCGCAGGCGGAAATGGCGGGCATTACCGGCCGCCTGGAGCGCGAGTTTCCGGGCACCAACCAGGACATGCAGGTGGTTTCGTTGCGCGAGAAGGTCGTGGGCAACATTCGTCCGGCGCTGCTCGTTTTGCTCGGGGCCGTGGGCTTCGTGCTGCTGATCGCTTGTGCCAACGTCAGCCACATGCTGCTGGCGCGCGCGGCCGCTCGCCGCGAGGAAATCGCGCTGCGCACAGCACTCGGGGCGGGACGCTGGGATGTATTCCGCCAGCTTCTGACTGAAAGCCTGACGCTGGCCTTGTTGGGCGGCAGCGCCGGTTTGCTGCTTGCAGTATGGGGCGTTCGCGTTCTGCTGGCGATCAGTCCGGCCGCCATACCGAGAGTGGAAACGGTTGGGGTGGATGGCCTCGTCCTGCTGTTTGCACTCGCTATCTCTCTACTTACAGGTCTGGCATTCGGCATGGTGCCGGCCTGGAGAGCGACGGCAGTCAACCTCAGCGACGCTTTGAAGGAAGGGAAGCGCGGATCCAGCGAAGGATTGCACCGAAACCGTCTGCGCGGTCTGCTGGTCGGTTCCGAATTTGCTCTGGCGGTGGTGCTGCTGGCGGGGGCCGGACTGATGGTCCGCACCTTTCTCGCGCTGCAGAATGTCGATGCAGGCTTTGATCCCCACGGCGTGCTGTCGATGGTGGTTGGCGTCGCGGGTACGGAGCAGGCGTCTGGCGGCCATACCGGCAATTTCTACCAGGAAGTGCTGCGGAAAGTTGCTGCCGTACCCGGAGTTCAATCAGTCAGCGGCATCAACCATCTGCCGCTCGCGGGCGATGAATGGGGTTTCCCGTTTCACATCGAGGGCCGGCCGCCTGAGCCTCCCGGGAAAGCCCTTGTGGCCACCTACCGGGCGGTTCTTCCCGGCTACTTCCGGACCATGCGCATTCCGATCCTTCACGGCCGGGACGTCACCGATGCCGACAACCTGCGCGCGCCGGGCGTGGTGGTGATCAATGACTATCTCGCTCGCCGTTACTGGCCTGGCGAGGACGCGATCGGCAAGAGAATCACTTTTGACGATCCGGCGAAAAATCCTTCATGGCTCACCGTGGTGGGAGTGACGAAGAACACCGCGCGCGGCAACTGGACAAGTCCTCCCGAAGAGGAAGTGTTTCTGCCTTACCTGCAGAACCGCGCGTATCTCGATGCGCCATCGCCGCCATTTGCTTACTTGACGCTGGTGGTGCGAACCGGCCTTGACCCCGTAGCCCTGGCGCCAGCCATTCGAGGGGCGATTCACTCGCTCGACGCAAACATTCCGCTCTCCGAAATACAGACCATGGACCACGTAGTCGCTGAAGCCAACGGCCAGTCCCGCTTTTACGTGATCCTGCTGGGCGCGTTTGCCATGGTGGCGCTGGTGCTGGCGGGAGTGGGCATCTACGGCGTGATGAGTTATTCGGTCTCGCGGCGGACCCACGAGATCGGCGTCCGCATGGCGCTGGGTGCGCAGGGGCGAGATGTGCTGAGGCTGGTTGTGTTCCAGGGAATCATCCAGGCGCTGGCCGGAGTCGCAGTGGGATTGGCCGGAGCCCTGGCTCTGAGCCGCCTGATGGGAGGCTTGCTCTATGGCACACAGCCCACTGACCCGGCGACGTTTGCTGCGGTCGTCGTCGTGTTGAGCGCGGTGGCGATCGCGGCCAGCTACATTCCTGCACGCCGAGCAGCCAAAGTCGATCCCATGGTCGCGCTGAGATATGAGTGAGGAGAACTATGCCAACTCTATTGCAGGATCTTACTTACGGCTTACGGATGTTGCGGAAGAGTCCCGGTCTGACAACGGTCATCCTGATCATGTTGACCATGGGAATCGGCGCCACCACGGCGGTGTTTACGGT
>DATGYF010000074.1:0-13937 GCA_035298145.1 Terriglobales bacterium
CGGGCAGCGAGAAGCCGACGGCATGGGCGTGTCCACCGAAGCGCGTGAATAGTCCGGCACATGACTCGAGCGCATTCAGCAGGTGAAATGCGCGGATGGAACGGCCGGAGCCGTGAGCGTCCTCTCCGTTGCGCGAAATCACCAGCGCCGGGCGCCCGTAACGTTCGACAACACGTGTGGCGGTGATGCCGATCACCCCGCGGTGCCAGCCTTCACCATCGATCACGATGCAGAAAGCCTCGCGCAGCGCCGGCCGCTCTTCGAAATTTGATGTGATGGATTGCAGGATGCGACGCTCTTCCTCCTGCCGGTCGCCGTTGAGCTGATCGAGTCTGCCGGCGATCTCGCGGGCTCGCGCGGGGTCCTTCACACTGAAGAGTTCGATAACGTCGCGGGCCACATCCATCCGGCCGGCAGCGTTGATGCGCGGAGCGATGCGGAAGGCGACTTCCCCGGAGTTGAGCGTTCGACCGTGGGTGAGTTTCGCGACTTCGAGCAGCGCCTTGAGGCCTGGGTTCACCGGCGATCGCAAGCCTTCCAGTCCCAGCTTGGCGAAGACCCGGTTTTCTCCGGTCAGCGGAACGGCATCGGCGATAGTCGCGATCGCGACCACCTTCATAAACGACTTCAACAGCCGGGCCTGTTCGCCTTCCGGGATCCGGCGCTCGATCAGGGCCTGAGCCAGTTTGAAGGCAACGCCCGCTCCGCACAGCTCCTTGCACGGGTATCCACAACCTTCCTGATTGGGATTGACCACCGCCAGTGCAGCCGGAACGCCTTGCGGGCCCGGAAGGTGATGGTCGGTGACAATCAGGTCCACGCCCAGCCGCCGGGCGGTTTCGGCGGGCGCGAAAGCCCGGATGCCCATGTCCACGCTGACGATGAGCCTGATGCCCGCCGCGGCCGCCTGCTCGATGACATCGTCGCGCATGTCGTAGCCGTCGCGGATGCGGTGCGGGACATGGAATTCCGCCGTGCCGCCGCACAGCTCGATAGCGGTCTTGAGGATGACGATTGCGGTGGTGCCATCGACATCGTAGTCGCCGTAGATGAGGATCGCCTCCTTGTTCTCGATGGCGGCTTCGATCCGGTCAACGGCCGTCTTCATGCCAGCCATGAGGTACGGCGAGTGCAGGTGAGCCAGTTCGGGAGTCAGGAAACGTTTGCCGGCTTCGGCTTCGGTTATGCCTCGCATGACCAGGAGGCGGGCGAGCGTCGAGGCGATGCGCGGGTCCTTCAGTTGCAGCGCTGGTTGAGAACTCAATTCCGCTGCGAGCCGTTCGACTTCTCCCGAGTCAGCGTTTTTTAAGTCCCAGCGCATGGGTAAAATAATTTTTGGCTTTTAAGCGAGGGCACGGTCACGGGTATCTTTTTGCGCTCTTTGCGGGTTCTTTGCGTGCTTTGCGGTCAAAAGCTTTTAACCGCAAAGCACGCAAAGGGAACGCAAAGACCGCAAAGGAATTCAATTCTACCGCGCGGGTCAGGGTTCTTCGTCCTGGTCGGGTTCGTCGATCGGAATGCCGCCGAAATCTTCCGACAATTCCAGCAGGCGCTGGTAGTGGTCGTACCAGTCGGTGGAGGCCTCGTAAACCATCATGATGCCCTGATGGGCGAAGCCGAGCTGCACGAACCCGGTCTTGCCGATGTAGGTGCGCAGCCAGCGCGCCTCGTCCACGTCTTCATCATTGGTGAATTCGGCGTTGCCCAGGCGCTCGACCATCTGATCCAGCTCTTCCTTGCGCAGCGTCCAGGAGTCCATGGTCAGGAAAGGTGCGGCCGCAGCCTTCGCCAGTTCGACGAAATCTTTCCAGCTGTCGGGATTGTCTTCGGTCTTCCAGACTACGCTCTGCACTTCTTCATAATCGACGTAGCCATGAAAGCGGCGCATGCCATGGCCCTCGATGAAGGCGATCATGTCGTCTTTGAGGCCAGCCAGGTTGTCAGGTGCAGGAGACATTTATTTCTGCATTGTATGCCTGAATTCAGGGGGCAGCTACTAGCTCCTGGCTCCTGGCTTCTGGCTACCGGCTCTCCACATGAACCAGAATCGCCTAAGGCGCCATGGCACGGAATGTCTGAGGCTTTGAGCTAGAAGCTAGAAGCCAGAAGCCAGGAGCAGCCCGGCGTTCCGCTCGCCTGTGCTACACTACGTGTTTCACAGACTAGCTTCGATCCGCGCTATGCTTCTTTCCAAAGAATATGTGGGCTACCTGGCCCGCGAAGTCACCAAAAAGCTGATTGCGGGCGGGCATATTGAAACCAAGGCCGTGCCTGCGGTCACCGAAAAGGTGCACGCTGCCATGCTCGAGGAGTTGTCGCTCGAGGACCGCATCAATGACGAAGTGCGCGTGATTCTCGAGGCCTATTCCGAAGAGATGCGCCGCACTGGCGCCAACTATCAGGAAATGTTCCGCAAAGTGAAGAGCGAGCTTACCCGCAAGTACAAGGCGGTGCTGTGAGGATCAGCCGGGACAAGGTTAACAAGGTTGCACACGTGGTGGCGGATGCGCTGGCAGAAGTCGATGCCGTGGATTTTGTCGAAGATCGCAACACGATCCGCCTCGAGATACGCAAGATTCTCGAAGAACTGCTCAACCAGGAAGCCAAGATTGACCAGAGCGCGCGCCTGAAGATCGAAAATCAGAAGCGGACCATCCTCGAAGGCAGCCAGGAGTGGGACATCCTGTACCGCAAGTATTACAACGAAGAAGTGAAGAAGCTGGGAATCTAGACGTCAGTCATCAGACGTCGGACGTCGGCCCTCCGCCCCCTGCACAAGCTTCTCCCAAACTTCTCCATACCAGGCTGGATTCAACTGGGCAAGGAAGCCACCCAGAAAAAGGCCCCGAGGGGCGGGGCCCCGTCTGCGAGCCTCATCTGATGCAATCCGTAGGCTCAGGTCTGGCTAGTGATCGCGGTGCCGGCCATGCTCGTCACGGTCCCAGTGGCCTTCACGCACCTCCCAGCCCTGCCGCTGGTGGTGATAGCGGGGCTTGACCCAGCGCGCTCCGCGGTAAGGCGGATGGTCCCAGCGCCCCGGCACCCACTCATATTGACCGCCCTGTGGCGACCAGTAGCCGTTGACCCAGGCATAGCCGGGACCGGGAAGCGGGCCTCTACGTTCGTAACGGGCCCGCGGGGGCGGATGCCCGATATACACCGAAATCTGCGCCGCTGCGGGGATGACGAGAGCGCCTGCAACCACTACGCCATATATCCAATTCCATTTCATTGCGTATCTCCTTTATGCGCTGGGGAGGAAGCCTGGAAAAGTCTCCTCCGGACCTTGGTTTACGTTGCGGAGTCCTTCTGGCGGGTGGCTTTGACACCAGTCAGAATTCCAATCCCCACCAGCACCAGGCCGCCCACTACAATCCAGTGAGTCGGTATGTGCATCAGGCTGGCCCCGTAGATAAGCCCGGCAATCACGACCACAAAACCGGTCAGGTAAATTCCGAACGACATATCATTCCTGCCCCCTCACTCCACCCCCTGGGATGCTTGCGATGACCCGCGATTCGCAATTCGCTCATCTCAGTCTTCTTGAATAGTATGAAGCTGGAACCTTGATCATTGGATTAAGAAGGTCGGATACTGACATTACAGTGTCTTAAATCGGGATACGGCCCAATCGCGAACTGTCGGGCTTGGGCGGTTCCGGCCCTGAGAATGAATCAAAGCAGCCCAATTACGAGCCTGGTGAAGCAGGCAGCCCATGCCGCCGGCTTTGAATTGGCCGGCATTGCGCCCATCCACGAATTCGGCGAACTGGATCGCTTTCGGGAATGGATCGCCGCCGGCCGTGCCGGAGAGATGGGGTACATGAAAGCGCGCGATAAGGCCGGCGCGCTCAAACGGGCCTCACTCCGCACCACCCTTCCCTGGGCACGCAGCGTGATCGTCTGCGCCATCAACTACAACACCGCGCAACCCTACTCTACCGAGGCGGATGATCCGCAGCGGGGATGGATTGCCCGCTACGCCTGGGGCCAGAAGGACTATCACGACGCGGTGCTGGCACGGCTGCGATTGGTCGAGAACCAGTTGCGCGCTGCGGTCGGCGCGTCATCAGCGCTGCAAACGCGCTGCTACGTGGATACCGGACCGCTGGTCGAACGTGTGTACGCCAAATACGCGGGTATTGGATGGATCGGGAAAAATACCTGCATCATCAATCAGAAGCTGGGGTCGTGGCTGTTTCTGGGCGTCATTCTGACTTCGCTCGAACTTGAACCTGACCTGCCTGCGCCGGACCGCTGCGGCACCTGCACCCGCTGCATCGATGCCTGCCCCACCGACGCGCTGGTCGCGCCCTACCAACTGGATTCCAATCGCTGCATCTCGTATCTGACCATCGAAAAGCGGGGCGCGATTGCCGAGGACCTGCGCCCGCTGATGGGTCACGAGGTCTTTGGTTGCGACATCTGCCAGGATGTGTGTCCCTGGAACCGAAAGGCTGCAGCCACGGGAGCCGCGGAATTTCAGCCGCGGGAAGGGCTGGTCAATCCCGCGCTGGAATGGCTGGCGGAGATAAGCGAAGAAGAGTATCGGGAAAAGTTTCGCGGGTCGGCAGTGCGGCGGGCCAAACGCGGCGGTTTGCGGCGCAACGCAGTGCTTGCCATGGGCAACAGCGGCGACCCGCGTTTTGCACCGCTGCTGGAGAAGCTGAAAGCGGACGAAGATCCAGTTGTAGCCGAAAGCGCGGAGTGGGCAGCGAAAAGGCTTTCGAGAGAAAACACAGCGTGTGGGGCGGGCGCCCTCGCCCGCCGCTTTTGACTTTGTCTTGCTTTTGATTTCGCTGGTTCATGCTTCGAGTGCCAAAGGCAAAATCAAAGGCAAAGGCAAAATCAAAGGCAAAATCAAAGCCAGCGGGCGAGGGCGCCCGCCCCACACGGTGGCCGCGTGGTAGCATTTCAGCCGGGTCGAACATGTCCAGCATTTCCCTTCGCCCGCGATATTTTCTTCTCGTCGTGTTGCTCTTCACCGCTGCGGCGTGCACGGCTACGTTCGCCCGCGATTCTGAGCCCAAGTGGATCCGCGTGAGCTCCGCTCATTTTGCCGTCCTCACCGATGCGGGCGAAAAAAAAGGCCGCGAAGTAAGCCTGCGCCTGGAACAGATGCGCGAGGTCTTTGGCCAGCTCTTCATGAAGACCAAAGTGCAGATGCCGGAACCTCTGGACGTGATCGCGCTGCAGTCGGACGAGGAATACATACGCGTGGCGCCGCTCCGCCAGGGCCGGCCCATCTCCGCTCCCGGATTTTTTTTGCCCGGAGGAGATCGCAACTACATCGTGCTCGACCTTGGCGCCGAGCACAGCTGGCGAGCCTTCTCCCACGATTTTGCCCGCCTGTTTCTGAGCTTCAATTATCCCCCGACCCAGGATTGGTTTGACGAAGGCTTCGCGCAATATTTCTCCAGCCTCAAGCTGGGCGACAACCAGGCGCAGATTGGCGGCGACCCTGCCCCGGACCTGCCCTGGAACCATGCGTTTCCGAGCCAATCCTCGACAGCTTCCGTTCCTCCCAAATCATTTGCGGAAGTGCTGAACGGGCCGTGGCTTCCCCTGCCGGACTTGTTCGCGATGCGCTCCGGCCCTTCCGGCTATCCGCCCATGTTCTACGCGCAGTCGTGGATCGTAATGCACTACCTGCTCAACCGGAACAAATTATCGGAGGCTGGCACCTATTTCGGACTCGCACAGATACGGAAAGTCCCGGTTGATCAAGCCATCCAGCAGGCCTTTGGCATGAGTCCGTCCCAACTGGAGCAGGCAGTGAAGGATTACTTTCACGCCTTCGGATCAGCCCCGCAGGCCCAGCCCGACGCCAAGACAGGCGCAAGCGCTCCTGGAGGTCAGGTAAACCAGTTTCCTGCTCCCCTGGGCCCGCTCGATGTCGGGGCCAGTGTGGTGGATGTAGTCAAGGCCCAGGCGCAATCGCTGGTTGCGGAAATGGCGGTGCGCCTGCCCGAACATCGCGATCAGGCTGAGAAAGATCTGCAGACCATCATCGCCGACCCCAAGGGGGACAATGCGATCGCGCACCGCGCCCTGGGCTGGGTCCGCATGGAGAGAGGAGAGTTCGACGAAGCCGGCGAGGAATTCGTCCGAGCACGCGAGCTCGACGACCGCGATACCTGGACACACTATTATCTGGCGCTGGTGAAATTTCGCGCTGCCCAGGTAAACCGAAAGCCAATCCAGGGCGTTTCGAACATGATTCAGGACCTGGTGTATGTGGTCGATAAGGAGCCCGACTTTGCCGACGCCCACCACATGCTTGCCCTGGCCCGCCTGCAGGGCGGCGGGGTCCATTCCGCGGCCGGGTCGATCACGATCGCGATCCAGCTCAGCCCGCGCAACCAGGAGTATCTCCTCAACCTGGCACAGATCGATCTCGCCGGAAAAAAGTGGGACGATGCGACCGCACTGCTCAACCGGCTTCAGGACAGCTCAAACCCGCAAATCGCGCAGACCGCGCGCAAGAGTCTGGCCGACCTGCCTACGCTGAAAAAGTATGGAGTGTTGCCGCAGGACAACGCGTCGCAGAATGGCGCCGGCAGCCCCGTGTCGAGCACCTCGGACAACGACGAGGAGGATGCGAATTCGGGAAAAGCGGAAGCGGTCCCGGCGGAGCCCGTGCCCGACCGCCGCAAAGTCCAGTTCGTCCGGGGGAAACTGTTGAGAGTGGACTGCACTCAGAGTCCGGAGGCGATCCTGACCATCAGGACAGGAGCGCGAACCATGAGATTGCGCACCGACAACTACAAATCATTGTTGCTGGTTGGAGCGGATGATTTCTCCTGCGAGTGGGCGGACCGGGGCGTGATTGCAAACTACAAGGCCGGAGGAAAAGCGGACGGTGATCTGGTCTCGCTCGAAATTCAATAGCTTCGGAGAAAAGCGGCGCAAAATAACGAACCCTCCCAGGGGAAGCTGAGAGGGCTCGCAGTGGTCGAACCTAGGACCGTTTCTATTGCACCCGCACCACATTACCTGCCTGAAAGCCCTTTGGCCCCTTGAGCAGATCGAATTCCACCGTTTCGCCTTCGTTCAGCGTGCGATAACCATTCTCCTGGATGGCGGAGAAATGAACGAAAACGTCCTCCCCGGTGGAGCGCTGGATGAACCCGTATCCCTTGGCCCCGTTGAACCACTTTACTGTACCCTTCTCTCTCACAAAGAACTCCTTTCACCTCTGCTCTGATTTAACTTTCGCACCCTCCGTGGAGCTCGTGCTCCTCTACAACCCCCTCCGAGGGAAAACGAAAGCACCGCCGCTGAACATCACGCCCACAAAAAAAACTCCGTCGGTTCGGCGGTGGCGGAAGCCACAGCCCAACTTTGTCGGAGCCTTTCTATCGGCGTGATTTTGTGACTACAGGACACGAAACATCTACCCCAAGCGAGCATTCTCCCTGCCCAGAAAATCAGGCAGTGAGCAGAAGATAATATTCAGGAACTACATTTCTGGCAAGCAAAGAAATCTGAAGAATAAAACGATTAAATATGAATGATTCCGTCAAAACTGGAACACCGGTCGGCGTGGTCTGCAGCGCAACGTCCTTCCGTGTCTGCCGACCAAGCGCAACTGTCTGATAGGATTAGGGAAAATGCACACTGACCTGCAGTCAAGAACGGCGGCAACGGCGCCGCCCACCCGTGCCCCTGCTTCCCTGCCCCCCGAAGACCCATACTCCGGCCTGGTCAGCTCCACGGTGAAATATCTGTTACGCACTGAGGTACATACGTTTGCATTCTCCGTGGCCGCTAATGCCATCCTTTCGTTCTTTCCTTTCGTGCTCCTGCTCATGACCTTCATCCGGCAGGTACTTCATTCTCCGGCAATGAATGACGTGGTGGTGCAACTGCTGCGCGACTTCCTTCCTGCCGGACAGGACTTCGTGATTCGGAATCTGAATGCGCTGGTGGAAGCGCGCCATCGCGCCCAACTGGCTTCGCTCATCATTCTGCTGTTTACCTCAACCGGAATCTTCATGCCGCTCGAAGTGGCGCTGAACCGCATCTGGCGATTCCCCAGCAACCGGTCTTATTTCGGCAACCAGCTCATCTCACTGGCGCTCGCATTCAGTTGCGGGGTGCTGGCCCTGCTTTCGATTGCGCTCACCGCGGGAAATATCGGATTGCTGGAAAATGCATTGCGCAGCCACGGACCTCTTGTGGTCCGGATGGGCGGCTTCCTGATGATGAAGGCGTTTGCCGTATCCGCCAGCATCGCCATCTTCTTCCTGATCTACTGGGTCTTGCCCAACGGCAAGGTACCGGCCCGGGCGGTATTACCCACCGCGGTAGTCATGGGATTGCTGTCAGAGGCCTTGAAGTACGCCTACATCTGGGCCCTGCCCCGGCTGAATTTCCAGGAAGTTTATGGCCCCTTTGCGCTGTCGGTGAGCCTGATGTTCTGGGCATTCCTCACCGGCCTGCTGATGCTGACGGGCGCGCACCTGTCGGCGCGGGGCCACAACCGGCGGGCAATGTAAGCGGAGCGTCCCGCTCGTGCAGGGGCACCGCGAACCATGTGGGGACAGCCGCCCCGGCTGTCCAGTCGAGCACAGCTCGACTCTACGCCGTCAAAAGCTCTGTCGAGCTTGCGCTCGACCGGGCAGATGAGGACATCTGCCCCTACGTGGTCGTTGGTCACGTGACCCTGTGACGGCTGATACATCTTCACGCTTCTCGTGAGCTCTATCATTACCGCACTCCCCGTCCCACCTGGTCTCGTTTGAAACGAGGCTGTGCCATGCGGTTCCCCTTTCGGCAGTTCTCTGCGCTCACGCTGGCGCTGCTTTCATTGCCCGCCGCCGGGCAGCCCTCGCAAGCTAATCAGCGGCTGCCTGCGATTTCCAGCCTGCGCCTGTTGACCCAAAACTCCGGCTACATCTTCGACGGCACGGTCCTATCAGTACAAGCTGTAGCGAACGATGCCCATGACCTAGCCATAGTGCAGATTACGTTTCGGGTTGAACAGGCCATCCGCGGAACCCGCGCCGGGCAGATATTGACCATTCGGGAGTGGGCCGGATTGTGGAACTCTGGCGAACGCTATCACGTTGGAGAACGCCTTCTGCTGTTTCTCTACAGTCCCAGTACCCTTGGCCTGACGAGCCCGGTCGGAGGCGCCGCCGGCCGCTTCGCCGTGGATTCCAGCGGAAACGCGGTGATTGAAAACGGTCGCCTCCCTGCCCTCCTATTCGATCCCGCCTCACGCGCCCAGTTGCGCGATAGGAAGAGGGTCAACGCCCGCGCTCTGGTCTTGGCCATCCAGCGCGCGGACGCGGAGTAATCATGGCGGCCCGCTTCCTCTTTGCGCCGGCCATCGCAATCGCGATGCTGATCATGCCGCCCCCACTGCTTCATGCTGGCGGTCCTCGGACGATTGCCGGAACCAGTTACTTCGACCCCGCCGTCAAAGGCACTCCACTCACCTGGAACCAGGGCGCGATCAGCTACTACACAGATCGCGGAAACCTCAGCCCGGTTCTTCCCTCCGCGACCGCCGACGCCTTCGTGGCCGACGCCTTCAGTCGATGGACTTCGATTTCAACCGCGGCAGTCTCCGCAACGCGGGCCGGACAACTGGCCGAAGATGTCAGCGGCGCCAACGTGAGCGCAGCCGGAGGAATCATTACTTTGCCGGCTGACATCCGACCTTCCGCGAACAACTTCCCGGTCGCCATCGTTTACGACGCTGACGGAAGCGTGACCAATGCCCTCCTGGGAGAGGGCGCAGGCAGCGCGGGCTCCTGCTTCACCAACGCAGCCTACGGCGGCGTGGACAGCTTCGGCACTGACGCTCATCTGTCGCATGCGCTCGTCATCCTGAATGGAATTTGCGCCCAGACTTCCACCCAGTTGCCGGACATGACGTATCGCCTGGTGCGGGTGCTGGGCCGCGTGCTGGGGCTCGACTGGTCGCAGATGAACCTCAACGTTTTCACCCACAACCCCGCGCCCACCTCGTCCGACTACGCCGGGCTCACAATCATGCACGCGGTGGACCCGATCAATTGCGTTCCCATTTCCATCTGCTATCCCAATGCTGATCAGCTTAAGATGGACGACCGGGCGGCCCTCTCGCGGCTGTATCCGGTCACCGCGCAGAACCAGGCAGCGTTTCCGGGGAAGCAGTTGTTCTCCGAAAGCACAGTACGCATTCACGGCAGTGTTTACTTTGCGGACAGCAACGGTCAGGCGGCGCAGCCGATGCAGGGGGTCAACGTAGTCGCTCGCTGGATTGATCCGGCCACCAGCCAGCCTTCCCGCACTTATGCGGCAGCTTCGGTTTCAGGGTTTCTGTTCCGCGGAAACGCGGGCAACGCGGCCACCGGGTTCTACGACGGCACCGGGCAGGCGTGGGACCGCTTTGGATCCGATGATGCCGCAGTGGAAGGATTTTTTGATCTGGGTGGATTGGAAATTCCGAACGGCGCCAGCAGTGCCCAATATCAGCTCAGCATCGAAGCACTGGATGCCTCGTGGTCGCAGTCCATTGGGCCGTACGGGCCTTGGCAGGTGCAGCCTTCCGGTACGTTCCAACCTTTAATCGTGACCGTGAGCAAAGGCGGCGACCTGCAACAGGACATTCTGATGCAAACCAGCGCCGTGCAGGCCCGGGACTGGTTTGAGCCAACATCATTTGCCGCACCCGCGAGTCTGCCGCTATCGGGAGACTGGCTGGGCACCCTGAGTGGCCTGGGCAATGCTGATTACTTCTGGTTCGTCGCGCAATCGGATCGCACCTTATCAGTGGAAGTAACGGCCCTCGATGAACTCAAAGCCGCTTCTCTGGTAAAGGCGGAACCGGTTATCGGCATGTGGGCGTTGGCAGACCCGGGCACGTTTCCCGCGCCTGCAAACACCGGCCTGGCCTTCAACAGTGCAAATTTCGGCATGACCCGGCTCGATGCCACTCTCCAGGCCAGCACCGCGTTTCGCCTGGGCATCTTCGACTATCGCAGTGACGGCCGTCCCGACTACCGTTATCACGCACGGGTCTTCTACGCAGATAACTTAGTTCCGGCGCGGGCGCGCGTGGACGGGGGCACGGCAATCACGATACAAGGGATCGGTTTCCGAACCAATGCCGCCGCCACCATCGCATCCATTACTGCGCCGGTACTGGCTGCCTCGGCGAGCCAGGTAATCGCAACCGCGCCCGCCATGAAGGATGGCATGCAGAGTATTGGATTGAGAGATCCCGCCACGGGCGCGTCCTCGATCATGATTAACGCCCTCACCTATGGCGCCGGTCCCAGCGACACCATCAAGCTGATTCAGGGATCGAATCCCGCAACCCCGGTCGGAGGCCAGGCGCCCAATCCCATTCGCGTTCAGGTGTTAGCGCGAGACGGGACGACGCCGGTGGCCGGGGCCAGCGTCTTCTTTATTTCCACACCAGCTTCTTCGTTGTCGGCGTGCGGCGGCGCCGCCAGCTGCACCATTCTTACCGATGACAGCGGCCATGCCTCGACGCGGGTCACGGTCCTGCAAGCCGCTGTGATTAACATCAGCGCGTTGCTGGCGCCGGCTTCCTACAACACGCCGAAATCGGTGCAGGCAACGATTCTCGGGACCACTTCTGCGCTAGATATCTCTCTGCTCTCGTCCTTTGCCTGGATTGCCCAGGGCGCGACTGTGGATATTGCGCTGGCGGCGCGCCTGCTTTCGAATGGCCTGCCGGTCGCTGCGACCCAGGTGAATTATCAGGTGGTCAAAGGCTCGGGCACTTTGAGTTCCGCCAGCAGTACCAGCGACGGCAACGGCTTTGCCGGCACCACGCTGCACCTGGCGGCCATGGCGGGAGATGTGCAGGTCAGCGCATGCGTCGCCCCAGCCAACCTGCCCTGCCAGATCTTTTTCGCGACTGCGGTGCCGCCTTCAATGCTTCGGCTGGAGCCCGTGACCGGAGGCGTTCAGGTCCTTCCCGCCGGCCAGCATTTTCAACCGGTCACCGTTCGTGTCGTCGATTCCGCGATCGCTCCGCACCCGGTGCTGGGCGCGAACGTAATTTTCCAGGTGGTTGTGTCGCGTCCGGCGACTGCGCCCCCGCCGGTTTCGATCGGTGGAATTATTATTGGCAAAAATCCTCCGCCGGTTATTGTGTCTTCATCCCGGGCGTCGGTGTTGTCCGACAGCCAGGGACTGTCCACACTGCAACCTTCAGCCGGCGCGGCGCAAGGAGCGCTGGTGATTCAAGGCACGGCTGCGGCCGGGGCCGATGTTCTTTCCTTCCACTTGCAGTCTCTTTTGCCGGTAACGCCCTCGGCGACGTCGGGCTCTTCGCGCCCTCCACTGGATAGTCCAGTGAGGAACGACAGGAACACTCCACCCGCCTTCCATGGCAATCTGCGGATGCGACAACCGCAGTAACCACTTGGTAGATTCCCGGCAACTCGTCGGCGCTGACGGCATCTAACTATGGGAAGAAAACTGCAGCTCTCCTGTGTTCGCCCCCCTGAGCGGAGAGGGGCGGACATGGGAGATGCCGCGGTGCGATTTGCAGCGCTCCCGCTCAGGTTTCGCTACACTTATCTCTATGAAATCGATGATGCGTAATGGAGTGGTGCCAGCCGCTGTCTTCCTCTTCACCTTACTGTTACTGCCTGCCGCCCGGGCCCAGGAAGGACCCCTCGACCCCGCCCCGCCCAAGGGCGTGACCACCGACGAGATCATTCGCCATTTCACGACTAAAGAGAAGGAATTCCAGGAGGCGAGAGACCAGTACACTTATCGCCAGGACGTGCGCGTGATAACCCCCGACGATAATGGTGAGTATCACGAAATCTTCGATGTGCTTTTCGATGACCAGGGAAAGCGGCTGGAGA
Source organism: Terriglobales bacterium (assembly GCA_035298145.1). Lineage (GTDB taxonomy): Bacteria > Acidobacteriota > Terriglobia > Terriglobales > Acidobacteriaceae > JAIQFF01. The sequence goes on from DATGYF010000074.1 coordinate 12,845, forward strand.
ACGTCGTTTTTGCGCCGCAATCTTCTTTGAATATGATCTCAATGTCTCCTGAAGACATTGATGATATCCGGCATCGGCTGCCCTTCGTGCTCACCAGTGACGAGATTCCCGAGTATCAGATTCTCTATGTGGGGCAGCAGCAGGAAGACGAACTGCACTGTTACGTTTTCGACATCGCGCCCAAAGAAATCGTCGGCAAGAAGCGCTATTTCCAGGGCCGCATCTGGGTGGATGATCGCGACTTTCAGATTGTAAAAACTTACGGTAAGACCGTCCCTGACATCCGCAAGAAAAAGGGGCAAGAGAACCTTTTCCCGAAGTTCACCACCTGGCGGGAACAGATCGACGGCAAGTACTGGTTCCCCACCTATACCAAGGCAGACGACACTCTGCACTTCTCCAGCGGCGACGTACGTATCCGCGAAATTGTGAAGTACAGCGACTACAAGCGCTTCGGATCGAATGTGAAGATCACCTACGAGGGCCAGGAAGTGCAGAAGGCGCCGGGCGACAAGGGTCAGGCCCAGCCGCCGCCCGAGAAGCCGAAGAACTGAGCTCTCAGCTGTCAGCTGTCAGTCAATTCCGACAGCCGCGAAGCGGCGCAAGAATACAGCCCACGGCGTGGGCCGTGGGAAAGATCGGGAGCCTCTCCCAGCCCGAAGGGGCGCAAGAAGGCTTTTCTGTGGAGTCGCTGGAATCGGCCGCCGCGCGGCGATTTATCAATAATTAGTCGGAAACCCCGACGAACGCCAAAACCTCTTTCGCCCCTGCGGGGCTGATTCGCGCCCGAGGTTCACCCACGCCTCTACGCCGTGGGCTCTATTATTGCGCCGCTTCGCGGCTATGGGAATTTACTGAGGGCTGAGAAAGCTGAGAGCTAATAAAAAAGATACTTGCGCCACTTGTCATCCGAGCGCCCCATCAGACGCATGATGTGGCGGCTGGTGTGCAAGTTGAAGGCCCGGGGCTCGCGCAGCAGTTGCATATCTGCCTCGGTGGGAAACTGATTGCCCTTTTGCCGGTTGCAGGTATGGCAACAGGCCACCAGGTTTTCCCAGGTGGACGCACCGCCGCGTGATCGTGGCACGACGTG
>DATGYF010000075.1:0-10793 GCA_035298145.1 Terriglobales bacterium
ACTCATCGCGAGATCGCGCGGCACTCGAAAGTTGACGCCGAAGCCTACGACGAATTCGGCAAGGCGATGCAGGCCATGTGCCGCTTCGTAAAACCGATTCTGAGCATGGTGCCGCCCGATCCGGCGACCCTGAATCCGAAAGAACTGATGAAGTTGCTCTTCATCGGCCGCCGCTTTCAGGGCATGACCAGCGAGGACAAGTACAACCAGGTGCAGTTGATGACCATGAGCGCCATCGACTTCCTGGACCAGTGGTTTGAAACCGATGTACTGAAAGCCACGATGTCAGCCTCGGGAATCATCGGGACGTTCCTCGGCGTGCGTTCGCCGGGAACGGCTTACGTTCTGCTGCATCACTACATGGGGGAAATTGACGGCGCCTTCCGTTCCTGGGGATTTGCCCGCGGCGGCACGGGCGCGATTTCGAACGCCATCGCCGATGCCGCCCGCGAAGCTGGGGCTGAAATCCGGACCAAGGCCGCCATCGCGCAGATCATCGTCAAGAATGGGAAAGCCAAGGGCGTCGTGCTCGCCGACGGCGACGAAATTTACGCGGACATCATCTCGTCCAGCGTCGATCCCCGGCTGACATTTACGAAATTTCTCGAGGCCGGCACGCTGCCGGCGGAGTTTCTGGAAGACATCAACCGGTACAAATATCGCGGCTCTTCCGGCAAGGTGAACCTGGCGCTCGATGCGCTGCCGAACTTCAAGGCCATACCCGGCCCGGGCGCGCATCTGCGGGGCGCGATTTCCATTTCTCCCAGCGTCGAATATATGGAGCGTGCCTACGACGACGCGAAGTATGGCAACTTCTCCCGCCGCCCATACATTGACATGGTGATTCCCACGCTGACCGATCCCTCGGTGGCGCCACCGGGCAAGCACATCATGTCGTGCTTCGTGCAGTACGCGCCCTACAAACTGCGCCCCGGCCTCAACTGGGACGATCAGAAAGAAGCCTTCGGCGACAACGTGATCAACACCATTGCCGAGTACGCGCCCAATATCAAGGACATCATCCTGCATCGTCAGGTGGTCACGCCGCTCGATCTTGAACGCGAGTTCGGATTGAGCGAAGGCAACATCTTCCAGGGCGAACTTTCCCTGGAACAACTTTTCTTCCTGCGTCCGGTGCCGGGCTGGGCGCAATTCCGCACACCGATCAAAAACTTATACATGTGCGGATCTGCCACCCATCCCGGTGGCGGAATCATGGGGGGTCCAGGCAGGCTGGCGGCCCTTGAAATTCTGAAAGACTTCAAGGGGGCAGCCTAAGCATGTCTCGAAAGGCGAACGTGCCCGGGCAGCGCGATGTGGTCATCATTGGCGGCGGCCATAATGGGCTGGTTACCGCCTTCTATCTGGCTAAGGCCGGATACAAGCCGCTGGTGCTGGAGCGCCGCGCTCAACCCGGCGGCGCTGCCATCACCGAAGAATTTCATCCCGGCTTCCGCTGCTCTACTCTGGCGCACTCGGCCGGGCCCCTGCGTCGCGACATTGTCCGCGCCATGCAACTGGAGAAGCACGGCCTGAACATGATCAAGACGGACGTTGCGGTGACCGCATTGTCACCCGAAGGCCGGGCTCTCATTCTTTACAACGACACCGAAAAAGCCGCCCAGGAAATCGCGGATTTCTCCCAGAAGGATGCGACCAGGTACCCGCAGTTCCAGTCGTCGCTCGCTAAAATGGGCCGCGTTATTGGCAAAGCGCTCACCCTGGCCCCGCCCGACATCGACAATCCCAGTTCAGGCGATCTGTGGGGAATGCTCAATACCGGCCGCGCCCTGCGCAAACTGGGCCGGCGCGACATGTACCGCCTGCTGCGCTGGGGGCCGATGGCGGTGGCTGATCTGGTAGCGGAATATTTCGAGACGGAACTGCTGCGCGCCACCATCGCCGCGCGCGGGATTTTCGGGACGTTCCTGGGGCCCTGGTCCGCGGGAAGCAGTTTGGTGCTGCTCGTCCGCGCCGCCGGCGACGAACACGCCGCAGGTACTTCCTGGTTCGCCAGCGGTGGCATGGGCGCGGTGACGCAGGCCATGGCCGCCGCCGCCCAGCAGGCCGGGGCCGAGATTCGCAGCGGCGCCGAAGTCATCGAAGTTCGGGTGAAGGACGGCATTGCCAGCGGGGTCGTGCTCTCGAATGGCGAAGAAATTACAGCCAGAGCCGTGATTTCGAACGCGGATCCCAAACGCACGCTGCTGAAACTGGTTGATCCGGCGCAGCTTTCGCCTGATTTCGTCATGAAGCTGCAGCACTACCGCATGCCGGGCACGGTCGCCAAGGTGAATCTCGCGCTGGCCGGACTTCCCAAATTCACTGCGCTCGCGGGCGAAAATCACGATCGCGCGCTGAGCAGCCGCATTCATATCGGACCGGAAATCGATTATCTCGAGCGCGCCTTCGACGAATCCAAGTACGGCAATTTTTCCAGGCAGCCGTATCTCGAAGTCGCAATCCCGTCGCTCACCGATCCCTCGCTCGCGCCCGAGGGCAGGCATGTGATGTCGATCTACATGCAGTACGCTCCCTACAAACTAAAAGGTAGCGACTGGGAAAAACAGCGCGTGCCGCTCGGCGACACCGTGGTCAAGACCCTGGCGCAGTACGCACCCAATCTGCCCGAGCTGATCTTGAGCCACCAGATCATCACTCCCCAGGACCTGGAAGAAACCTACGGCCTCACCGGCGGCCACATCTTCCACGGCGAACTTTCACTGGACCAGTTCTTCACCATGCGTCCGCTGCTGGATTGGGCGCGCTATCGCACCCCGATTCAGAACCTCTACCTGTGCGGCTCCGGCACCCATCCCGGCGCGGGGCTGACCGGCGGCTCGGGAGCCAACGCAGCCCGCGAAATTCTGAAAGACCTCAAGAGATAGAGGAAAAGATCGATTTCAGACTCTAGATTGAAGATTCAGATTGAACCGCATTAGTAGCCGCTTCGGGGCAAATCTGAAATCTGAGATCAGCAATCTGAAATCAGCACCCCCCTCCATTGTGACTTTAGTGCCATCCCTTCGGGAAAACGATTGTGCGGGACGCCTGCATTAGGTTTTACTAATCCAAACCTGTGTTCACAGCATTCCGCAGGCTCAGATCAGCGGGAGTGAAAGTGTGGTAGAGGATCCTAAATGGGAGTTGGCCATTCTGGCCACGGTGCAGGGCTTCTATGAGAAGCTCCTGCAGGACTCCATTGGCGGCGAAGTTCCGGTTCCGGCCGGTCTGGAGGCCATTTCGCTGCAGGAGGGTGATGGCGAAGTTCATGCCACGCTCGAGCGTATGCGGCGCTGGTTGCGCTTGCTCGATCAGGCCATTACGCCGGCCATGCTGCGGCGGGCATTCACGGCCGAGACCGACCCCGAGATCGCGGAAGCCGTCCTGCGCTATTTCACCCGCAAGAAAGATACCGACGACGTAAATCGCGACAAGACCGACCTGGTGGCCACATTTCTCTATCGCCATCCGCGCGTGCCTGGACAGTGGGAGCGCCGCGGCTACGGGCTCGATGGTTCGCTGCCGCTCTCTCCCTTCGAGATTGCCCTGATCGAAATCCTGGCCGACAGCGATGTCCCCTCGCTGCCCGAGGAGCATGTGCAACTGCTGCGGCGCTTCGATCCCCTGCAGGAGCAGGCCCAGAATTGTCACGATCTGAACTCGCTGCTGGAATCGGAGATCATCCCCCGCGTCCGGGAGCTCAAGCAATCGCTGGATTCGTCGTTCTACCATCCTGGGGTGCTGGCTACAATTGCGCCGTACAACGCGGCTTTCGGCAAAAAGTTTGATCAGTTTTTTCACGCCGCAGCGGCCGAAATAAGGGACTTCGCCGCAGCCTTACAGGAGCAGGGCGGAACGATTCTGGGCAATGTTGAAGGCGTGGACGTCACCGTCGAGCACGTGGCCGGCCTGGAAGAGAGCGAATTGCTGAAAGTGGACTACAGCACCGCGCTGGAAAAGTTTCGCCGTGTTTCCAAGCTGAAACAGGCATTGGAAAGGCGCCCGCCGATCCGACGGACGTCATATTTTGCGGTGGTCCCCACGCCCGCTCCGGACAGGACCTCTCGCACCACCGGCGCCAAGGCGTTGCCTGCTCGCCCCTCGCGACCGGCCTTCGATGTGCAGGCCATGCGTTCGGCGGTCACGCCGCAGCAGATTTCCTCCGAAGAGACCAAGGTCCGTCAGGTCGAGGAATCCATCCGGGTGTTCGTCCGTGTTGCCGACCCGAAGTTTCGCCAGGTCGTGCCCATGCGGTTTTTCAATCTCACATTGACGCCGGCGGAAGCGGACGCCTGCAGCGCTGATTATCTGGAAGAAAAGAGTCCGCGCGGGGGCGTGGCCCGGGTGCTGGTGCGTATTGTGGCCGTGGTCGCTCGCATGACCACGGAAATGGAGGAACTCAAGCGGGCAGAAAACGCGCCGTCGCTGTGGAAGCTGCACGCCGACTCCCTTCTGGCGCTGCTGGAAGTAGCTTCTGCACTGTCGGAAAACGCCGCCAGGGTGGCTAGGGAGGCCAGCGCCGAGGGTAACAGCGCGGCCGGCGACACCATCAAAGTGTCGCTGCAGAGGCTCCGTCACCGGTGCGATCTGATCGGCGACACCCTGGCCCAAACTGCACGCCGGGCCCAGACGGTCTGAACTCCGAAGCATGTCTGTTCGCGAATTAATGATCCAAATAGCCTCCGGGGCTCATTTCAGCATCCAAAGCCTGTTCATGCACTCGCTGAAACGACATTTCGCGTGGAGTTTTGCGCTGATCATATTTATCGGCTTGTGCTCTCCCTTCACGTCGGGCTATTCGGTGCTGACCCACGAGCAGGTGGTGGACCTGATGTGGAACGACCACATTCAACTCCTGCTGCTCAAGCGCTTCCCGGACGCCACGGAACAGGACCTGCAGAAAGCCCATGCCTACGCCTACGGCGGATGCGTGCTGCAGGACATGGGCTACTATCCGTTCGGCAATAAGTTCTTCAGCGATCTTCTCCACTACGTGCGCAGTGGCGACTTTGTGGAAGCGCTCCTGCGGGACTCCTCTGACCTCGACGAATATGCTTTCGCGCTCGGCGCCCTCTCCCACTATGCTTCCGATAACAGCGGGCATCCCACCATCAATCGTGTGGTCGCCCTGGAATTTCCCAAGCTGAAAAGAAAATACGGCGACACCGTGACCTATGGGAATGATCCCAAGGCCCACATCCGGACCGAGTTCGGTTTCGACATGGTACAAGTGGCCAAAAACCGCTATACCTCCGATCGCTATCACGACATGATTGGTTTCGAGGTTTCCAAACCACTCTTGGAGCGGGCCTTCTTTGAAACTTATGGCCTGAAGCTTGACGATGTCTTCGGCAGCGTCGATCTGGCGATCGGCAGTTACCGGCGCAGCATAAGCGTTCTGATCCCGGAAATGACCCGGGTGGCCCTACTCTCGCGGCGGGATGTGATCGTGAAAGAGACGCCCAATTTCAACAAGAAGAAGTTTCTTTACCATCTTTCTCGCAGCAATTACGAGCATGAGTGGGGCACGGTGTATCGCAAGCCCGGACTCGGAAGCCGGATCCTCGCGTTCCTTCTGAGGCTGATACCGAAAGTCGGCCCCTTCAAGGCGGTCAACTTCAAAATCCCCACCCAACAAACCGAGGACATGTACATCAAGAGCGTAAACGAAACGGTCGAGAACTATGCTCACCTGCTCAGCCAGGCAGACGACCCAAAACTTGACCTGCCCAACCGCGATTGCGATACCGGACGCGAAACCCGCGCCGGAGAATATGCGCTCACGGACAAAGCCTATGCCAGCCTGATCGACAAGCTGGCGGACAAGAACTCAGATCCGCTCAACCCGGCTCTTAGCGAAAACATACTTCAGTTTTACTCCGACCCGAATGCGCCGAATGCCGCCAGGAAGGATGCAACCGCCTGGCAAAAATTGCAGGATGAGTTGGAAAAACTGAAGCAGGCCGCCGCTGTGCCCACTCCCGAACCGCCGCCCGTCTTGAATCAGTAAACTACGCGAGAACACTTCCGACTTGCCATCCGCGCGCGGACTCAGGCACCTTATAGGCTCGCCGAACTCGAGGGACGGCCGCAATGAGCACTGCCGACGACAAGTTTTACCGGGCCAGAATCACCCAGCGCACGGACTTCGCCTCCGATCTGTGGATGATCCGCGTACAGCCGAGCGGCGAATTTAAATTCGCGCCCGGCCAGTACGCCACCCTGGGTGTGCAGCGCGCGGAGAAGCGTTCGGAGCGCCCGTATTCCATCGTGTCTTCCCCTTATGAAAGTGAAATCGAGTTCTTCTTTGAACTGGTTCCCCACGGCGAACTGACGCCCGACATTTACAAGCTGCAAGTCGGCGATGAAATGTTGATGCGAAAGGTGCCCAAGGGACGCTTCACCCTCGACACCAAAAGCGGCCGCACCAATCACCTGCTGATCTCTACGGTCACTGGCATTGCGCCCTTCGTGAGCTATGTCCGCACCCTCTACAAGGACTGGAAAGAAGGCAAGTTTGCCGGCGAGCAGAAATTATTTCTGCTCAACGGTGCTAGCCGCTCCTGGGAATTCGGCTATCTCGACGAACTGCGGAAATTTGCCGCCGAAGTGCCCTGGCTGAAGTATGTTCCCACCGTAAGCCGTCCCTGGGACGATCCCAAGTGGACGGGAGAGGTCGGACGCGTCGATGACTTGGTCCGCAAATACACTGACATGTGGGGATTGAACGGCAGCAACTCAGTCGGCTACCTGTGCGGGCACCCTCAGATGATCGAACATGGCAAAGGCATCCTGCAGCGCATTGGCTTTGGCAAGGAAGTGCTGAAGGAAGAAATTTACTGGATCCCGGAAAAGAAAGTCTAAGCGCGTAGCTTTAGATTGCATCTACGCCGTCTCCCGCTTCGCCACCGTCTCCAGGCCGCGGTCCGTAATCTCGATCTCCCGGATCCGGAACTTCTGGATCTTCCCGGTCACCGTCATGGGAAACTGATCCACGAAGCGCACATACTGGGGAATCTTGAAGTAGGCGATTTTCTCTTCGCAGAATTTCCGTATCTCTTCCTCAGTTGACGCTTGTCCCGCCTTCAACCGGATCCAGGCCACGACCACTTCGCCCAGGCGCTCGTCTGGAATTCCCACCACCTGCGCCTCCGCCACCTTGGGATGGGTATATAAGAACTCTTCCACCTCGCGGGGATAAACATTCTCGCCTCCGCGAATGATCATGTCCCTGGCCCGCCCGGTCAGGTGGATGTAGCCGTCTTCCCGCATCAGGCCGAGGTCTCCGGTGTGCAGCCAGCCTTCTTCGTCGATGGCGCGCGCCGTCGCCTCGGGCTCATCGTCGTATCCCTTCATCACCATGTAGCCGCGCGCGCAAACTTCGCCCTGCTCTCCGGTGGGCACAGTCTCTCCATCAAGCACCGAGACAATTTTCATCTCGGTGCAGGGCAATGCCTTGCCGATGGTTGAAACCCGGTGCTCCATGGGATCATCCGGCTGCGACATGGTCACCACCGGCGCGCTCTCGGTCTGTCCATACCCGATGGTCAACTCGGCACAACGCATCTCGCACATCACCCGCTTCATTACTTCCACGGGGCAGGGCGCGCCCGCCATCATCCCAGTCCGCAGGCTGGACAAGTCATACAACTTGAAGTCCGGCAGTCCCAGCTCTGCAATGAACATGGCGGGCACGCCATAAAGCGATGTCGCCCCCTCCGCCTGTACCGCCTGCAGCGTCGCTCGCGGATCGAAGGTCCAGTTGGGCAGAACCATCGCAGCGCCGCTGGCCAGCGCCGACATGGTCCCGATCACGCACCCGAAGCAGTGATACAGCGGCACCGGCACGCAGATCCGATCGCGTTCCGTGTAGCGCATGCCCCAGGCCAGCATCTTTCCGTTGTTGACCTGGTTGCGATGCGTCAGCATCACTCCCTTGGGCTGGCCGGTTGTTCCCGAGGTGTACTGAATGTTGGCGACATCCGTCGGCTTTACGGCTGTACTGAACTCGGCCTTCGCCGCCAGCAATTCATTCCACCGGTCCGTGCCGAAACAAATGGTGTGCTCCAGGCGCAGCTGTTTTCCTGACCTCGCCTCGTCCAGAATCTGCACGTACTCTGCCCGGCTGTCGCGCTCCCACAGGAACAAGACTTTCATGCGTGACTTCTGCAGTGTGAAGGCCAATTCGTGGGTGCGATACGCCGGATTCACATTGACCAGCACCGCCCCCGCCCGCGCGCATGCCAGATGCCCCAGCACCCACTCGACGCAGTTGGTTGACCACAGTCCCACTCGGTCTCCGGGCTGAATGCCGAGCGACACCAGGCCGCGCGCCAGGCCATCGGCGGCGGCGCGCAGTTCGCGCCAGGTGTAGCGCTTCGATTGATGACAGGAAACCAGGGCCAGGCTGTCGCCCCAGCGTTCGACCGCGCGATCCAGCACTTGCGCGATCGTCAGCTCCCACAATTCATCTTCGGGACCGCGCCAGTAGCTCAGCATGATGCCTTTTTGCCCGTGTGTTTTGCGCTTTTGCTGCTTCTAGGTTTCGGCGGGCGCAAAGAACACTAACACGACCAGCTCTTCAGCGATATCGTAGAAACAGTGTTCCACCTGTGCTGCCACAAAAACCACGCTTCCCTGGCTAACGGCCCGGTCTTCCGCTCCCACCTTCATGCGCGCCCGTCCCCTTACTACGTAATACATCTCGTCTTCCTGGTGAGGCTTCTGCAAGTCAGTGCCGCCGGCCGGCAAGGTATAGACTCCGGCGCTCAGGGCCGGCACGCGCAGAAACTCCAGGTACGACTTCGCTGCCCGCGCCCGCTCCTGCTCGATTTGATCAATCTGGAAAAAGTTCTCATCTCGCTTCATATTTTTTCCAATGTCATCCTGTCTCTAACGACGGTGTGCCCTGTCAAGCGTTCTGTGGCGACACTACGGCGTGGACGCGGTGAGTGGCGCCATTTCGCTCTCGTAGAAAGTATTTGACTCCCAGACCAAGGTCGTCATTCGATTTCAATCTCGCAGTGGAACCTCAGGTTCCACCATCCATCTCTTCGGCACTAGCGCCCATGATTGCTCAGTTCGATCTCCCTGCTTTTCAGGGAGGCAGGCTGCCCACTCAAGCGCTCGGCTCTTACTAGCCGGCCACAGAATGACTCGGGCTCACCTGCATAACGGCCTGACAGAGTTGCGTGTACGTCCAGTCTTCGCGCAACATCAGGTACAACCGCGTGGCCAGTTTTCTGGCCACGGCCACCTTGGCGACGCTGCGATTCTTGCGCGCCGCCAGGCGACGATAGAAGCGTTTCAGCTGCGGATCCAACCGCGCCGCGGTCTGTCCCGCTTCCACCAGCAAAAAGCGCAGAAACGAACTGCCCTGTTTGCTGATCCTGCCCAGCCGCTGTTTTCCGCCGCTGGAATCTTCACTGGGAATCAGCCCGAAGTAGCTGCCCACTTGCTTGGCCGATTCGAATCGGTCGGCCGGTCCCAAGGTCAGCACCAGGGCTAAAGCCGTTACCGGACCGACTCCGGGATGCGTCATCAGCCGCACCGCCTCCGGCCGCTGCCGCGCTTCGTCCGCCACTCGCCGGTCCAGTTCGCTGATTTCCGCTTCCAGTCCGTCGAGCGATTGCAGCAACTGCTTTCGCCGTTGGGCCGCATACGCCAGCAAGGGCAACTGCTCCAACTCCTCGCGCCCTGCCTTCGTCCACAGCTTGTATTTTTTCTGCACGCCCTGGCTCAGCGCCATGGCCTGCAGCTGGTTCTTGGTGCGCGTCCGCGCCTGCACTTGCTTGTGGCGATGCACCAGCAACTGCCGCACGTCCCGCACTTCCAGACTCGGCACCCAGATCTGCGGAAATCGATTCTCGCGCAACAGATCCAGCAAGTGTTCCGCATCCCGCCGGTCCGTCTTCTGTTTGCGCACCACCGACGCTCGCACTTTCGCCGCATCGCCGAACCACAACTCGAAGCCCAGCTCCGCCAGCAGCCGCTCGAACCACGGATAGTGCCCGCAGGCCTCCATCCCCACACGCACTTCCTGGCCCGCCAGCCCGCGGTAAAACTGCTCCGCCTCGGCGCGGTGCTGTAACCGCTTTTCCTGAATCTCACCCGTTAAGTTGTCAAAGATCGCGACCTGCTGAAAGCCAGGATGAAAATCACAGCCTATAATCAGCATGATGTTGGCTCCTCTCACGAGCCTTTGGTCGTGTTCATCACATACCACTCTACTCGCGACGAGCCAACGTCGTTATCCAATCAAGCGCAGAATTGCGTTTCGCTTTGCGAAACGCAATTCGAAGTCGAAGGACCCCTATGGCAAGGGCACTGCGTGCCCCCTCGAGCTCTTCTTAAAACCTGTTCATTCGAATGCCCGCAAAGAGCGCGCCCTCGACAAGCTGTTGCTCAAACTTCGGACCACGATAAGGTAGGGATCCTTCGACTCCGCTTTCCATTCGCGAGCGAATGGAAAGACTCCGCTCAGGATGACAGCTGATTCGTCCACAAAATACGAAGGCCGGGATCCGGAATTTCTTCCGGCCCGGCCTGCTCTTGCTGCAAACAAGTTAGGCTAGTTGGTGGGTGCCGCGTTCGCCGTGGTCGGCGATCCCGGGCCCATCCCGTAGCGCGTAAGCCGCGGGAAGAATGGAGTCACTTCAAACGGCATCTTGTCCCGGGCCGAGGTAATTGCCACCGGCGCAGTCTTGATCAGCTCAACCTGGTCATTCCAGGGATTGAGCTTTACGCGTCCGCCCAGCGGCAACGCAGGAATCTGGTCGAGTTTGTTGGGC
>DATGYF010000076.1:0-5014 GCA_035298145.1 Terriglobales bacterium
CCAACGCTGGGCTTGCGTAGCTTCGTAATCGAATGGCGTCGAGCACCATCGTTCCATGAAACTGTTGAGTTGGGATCAGCAACTGGGGCTGGCATCGCCACTGCCATACGCGGCGAACCAAAGCGGTAAAACCAAAACCCCCTCTAAGAACCAGACAGGGCTGGATGCAAGTCGCCACACCCAGGTCTCCGCCGAGGGAGCGGCGAAGAATTTTCTCTTGACATCCTCTTTCATAGGATGAGTGTAATGGGGATGTTACGCCAATTGCGGTGGTAATCGCAGGGAAATCCCACTGATGAGGTTGGTGAAACGGCGATGCTCTAATTATGGCCTATGCCGATAGATTTGAGTGAGGCTGCGGCCGCGATGCTATTCGTAGCGCAATGCTTCTATTGGATCGAGACGTGACGCCCGTATCGCTGGGATCATGCCGCTGACCAATCCGACCAGCGCCAGGATGGCGGTCGAGACCAGCACGCTGGCGGGTGAAATGATGAGTCGAATATCGCCCATCTCGCCGTGCTGAGCAAGAGCGCTGTAGAAGGTGAGGGTCCCTGCCGAGTACGCAACGAGATAGGCAAGCGCAATCCCTAACAGGCCGCCCAGGAAGGTGATGGCCAGCGCCTCCGACAGGAACTGCACGAGAATGTCAAAGCGGCGGGCTCCTACCGCTTTTTCCACGCCGATCTCGCGCGTGCGCTGCGTCACGCTCACCAGCATGATGTTCATAAGACCCACGCCGCCGATGCCCAGCGTCAACGTGCCGATAAAGGCGAGAAGTACCTGCAAAGCCATGCTGATGATTCCGAATTGCGAGAGTTGTTCCATGAGGATGAAAACCCGCAACGCGCGCTCATCATCAGGGCGAAAATTGTGGGCCATGGCCAGCGTGTTGCGGATCGACCTCTTCACCGCATAGTAGTCGGAGCCCAGAAAATCCACCCAGATCATGTCGACATAGCGTGTGTCGCGAAAGTCGCTCAGGGTCGGAAAGGGAATGTAGACAACGCGGTTGATCGTGTTGTCATTGCCTTCCTTCGGCCTCGCTTTCATCACACCGACCACCTCATACGGAATGCCGTTGATCCGAATCCTCTCTCCCAGGGGGTAGCGGCCGGAGAACAATTTCTCCTTGGCTTCCGAGCCCAACGCACAGACGCGGCCGCGCAACTGCATGTCTTCGGCATTGTAGAAACGGCCGAAATCTACCTTCAGATTCTGAATGTCGGGCATCACGGGGGTGCTGCCCGAGACATTCCAGGTGTAAGAACGGCCTTCATAGGTGACGCGCGCTTCGAGAAACGATTCCGGCGCGATTCGCGTGACTTGCGGCACGTTGGTCACGAGGCGGTCCAAGTCATCCCTGGTCAAACGGACATCGGCCCCCGCTTTGCTTCCGCCGGCCTGCATCGAGGTTCGGCCGCCAACAATACCTGCCGACTGCATGCTGGCAAAGGCCCTGAAGATGTTGACGATGGCAGTCGAGAAACCCGTTCCATAGGCTAGCAACAAGACCACGGTGGCTATTCCCCATGCCATGCCGAGCATGGTGATCGCGGTGCGCTGGCGATTTTGCCGAAGCGCGCCGTAAGCCTCTGAGAACACATCTTTCGCACGGATCATCCATCACTCCTGGCGAAGTGCTTCGACCGGCGTGAGCAAGGCTGCCCGTCGTGCGGGGTACAAGCCCGCGATGATACCAGCCGCGGCCAGAGTTCCCATGGCAAGGGCCGCGCTCGCCGGGTAGATGTGAGGCAATTCGAATCCATCGATAGGTGGTGCAAGTTCGAGGAGCCGGGTCACCGCATAGGCCCCGGCCACGCCAATGGCGCCGCTGATTGCTGTAAGCATCAGCCCCTCCAGAAAGAACTGGAACAGAATGTTTCGCCGGGTCGCGCCCAGGGCCTTGCGCAGACCGATCTCACGCGTGCGCTCCGCCACCGAGACCAGCATGATGTTCACGACCCCCATTGCTCCCAAAGCCAGTGTCACCAGGCCGACGGCTCCCAGAAATCCATCCATGGCGTCTGAGATTTTGCCGACCATTTCGACGATGGCGATGGTGTCCATGTCGTCAAACGCATCCGGCGTTTTGGGATCGAAAGCATGATTTCTGGCAACGATGCGGTGGACAGCATCTCTGGCTTGTTCGTGCTGCTTGCGCGTGCTGGGCCGGTAGGCAACATATTTGATCGCCTTGGCATTGCCTTCTCCCGGCATCGGGAAATATACGGCCATGGTGGCATAAGGCATCACTAACCGCATGTTCTGGTCATTGTTGTTGCCGTGGCCGAGGCTTTGCATCGTACCAACGACCTGGAAAGGCACGCCATTGATCAGAAGTCTGCCGCCTAGGGCGGGACGGCCTGGGAACAGGATGCGCACGAATTCTTTGCCAATGACGCAGACGTTGTTGCGTTGCTTTTCGTCGTCCCAGTTCAGCCAGCGCCCCTGGTCGATGGGCTGGTGTCGAATGTCGTAGAACTGCGGCTCCGAGCCATCCACGTAGCCGTTGCTGCTGCCGTACTCGCTCACCAGACGAAGGTCGCCGCGGTAGATCACCGGGGTGGCGTCGCGCACGTAGGGCGAGTTGCGAATGTCGACAAAATCCTGATAGTTCAGGTAGTACTGGCGAGAGGAAAGCTGGCTACTGCCTACGGCCGGCACCCGGCCGTTGTAGATCTGCATGTAATCTTCGCCGAGGAAGCTCGCCAGATTCTTCTCGGTTCCCGCGCGAAAACCCTCACCTAATCCAATCAGGAGCAGCAGCGACCCGACGCCCCAGGCGATTCCGAACATGGTGAGGAAAGAGCGCAGTTTGTGCGCCCACATGGCCGCCAGGACCTGGCCGAAGCTGTCCACAAATCGCCGCATACACTAACCTACGAGGATTGGACGCGCGAAGTTCCTATTTAGGGTCCCAATTCCCCAAAGAATCTGCCAACTAGTTGGTGGGAGACATCTAGACACCCGAGAACAAAATGTGGGGCCGAGCGCGACTGGGGACAGGTTCCGTTGACCGATTCGGTGACCCACGCGCATCGTCGGAACACATACTATTCCTTCCCGCTCGACCCGACAACCAGTACGTCCGAACGACCGTCTTAGGAGCCTCCTGAAAATCGGTCTCGGTCAGCTTTGCCTCGATCAGCAGGTCGCCTAGCCGCATGTCAACTTCTGTGCGGTCGAATTTCCCGTTGGCCAGTGGGACACGCGCACGGAATCCGAAAGTTGAGGTCATGCGGGCTCCCTGAATTAGCATTGAACGCAAACGTCCATCTCTGAACAAGCCCGGGTAGCAGAACACGTTCATCAACAAGGCATCGGAACTCGTACAGGAATCCAGCTCTCGTCGTATTCCTACCTCGGGTCGTGGCAGGGAATTGCGACCCTGCGAATGGACCTTTTGCAAACGGCGGTACCAACCGGGATTTCTGAGAATGGCTTTGTAGGTCGAGGGCAGGAAATTCCCGTGTCGTGAGTCGTCGTCATAACGCTCGAAACACACCATCGGGGGCTGACCGTAGCTGAGACAGTGGGGCAGCCCGTGAGCTCGGGCATATTGCTCGGCAAATTTGGCTCAGTTCACGACGGAGCGAGCCCGCGCAATTCGCTCTCATCCATCGAACTGGCCCAGGTTCGGAATAGTCCGGCCTCATCGCCACTTTCGCATCTGCTTCCATGCCTGGACCAGGCCCTGGACGGACCGAGCGCTGGGGAAACGTCCTTCGTGCAAGCAGCACGCGCGGTGCGCCTCGCGATAGAAATCCTCAACGTGTTGCGGGCTCAGCAGCGCCAGGCGCCGTTGGAGTTCCTTCAGATCTTTCTCGCTCAGAACTTCTTCTCTCTGAATCTCGGGGCGGCGGCCCATAGTCCCCGAATTCTATCAAATTCGCTTTTTGTTCGCCTTTGCGGTAAGCTTAATAATCATGGGCAGACAGGCAGGGAGAAGGCGATCAGAAAGCGCGACGATGCGTTACCTAGACTCCGTGCATGGGAAGGTGCCTGTATTGCGCGCGGGAGGGGAGACGTATCTCTGGATGCCTGCCTGTTGCGGTGGCGAGAATGTGTGGCGACATGTTTTGACTTCTGGAACATCGCCGGGCAGTGTGCGAAAGAGAATCGCTTTGAAGGCGGGGATCTCCAAGAATTCAGCGTCGCAAGTGGCAAAGGCACCCAGCAACCACCTTTCCCATTCTCCGGTGCCGATGAAGAACTGGATCAACTGACCAGCCCGGCCATGGCCCACCTTTCCCACTTGGCCGCGCGGCGGTGATACACGCGTCTCTCGGAGATGCCCCACTACTCAGCGTGCCTAGTGCCAACGTGCCCCCCGCTTCTTCAGGTAATGCCGGAAGACGTATCCCCACGGGATAATCGGGATCAAGATCACGCCCAACGCGATCGCTTTGAAATCCTCTGTGAATTGCGCCGTGTGCACGCCCGCCCTCCATTGCGGTAGCCCGTAGTCGATGAGCCAGATTGTCTTCCACACCAGCTCGAACAGCAGTATCGGAAGCATCTGCAACGGGTAGCGAAGCCCGAAACATGCAAGCACCCACATTCCGCCGAGCATGCTCGGGATTACCCCGCGCGCCGTCGGCTCATGGCCGATCAACTGCGGCAGAAACACGATGGCCCCGCCGATTACCAGCAGCAGGTACATCGCACGCAATACGTAGAGCCGAGTAAGAGAGACTTCGCTCTCGATGGGGACGGCCGCAGCGGACGGTGAAACACTGGCAGCATTCAAAGTCATTTCAAATCTCCAATCTCATCAAGTGACACGGACCGGCGCCTCCCGGCGACGGAATCGGGCCGAAATTCGAGAAGATCGCCCGGTTGGCATGAGAGCGCGTCGCAGATTGCCTCAAGCGTCGAAAAGCGGATAGCCCGCGCCTTGCCGGTCTTCAGGATCGACAGGTTCGCGAGCGTGATGTCGACGCGCTCGGCGAGCTCGGTCAGTGTCATGCGCCGGTCGTGCAGCAGGTCGTCGAGCTTGACGACAATGGCC
>DATGYF010000077.1:0-1952 GCA_035298145.1 Terriglobales bacterium
CATCGATCAATTTTTTCAGGAGATCAATGTCACGCCGCGAGTGGTGATGGAGGCCGAGGACAGCGAGGCCATCAAAGGACTGGTCGAGTCAGGATTCGGTTATTCGATATTGCCGCAGCATGCGCTGCGGGGACGAAACCGTTTTTTCCAGACCTACCGGGTGGCGGGACATCGTCTGAGTCGAAGCCTGGCGCTGGCCATGGTCCGCACCGATTATCCCCGCAAGTTGACGGAATCGATCGCCGAGTTGCTACAGAAGATTCTGACCAGCCAGTGATCCAGAAACTGGAGGCGGGTCACCGGCGGGACGCCCGTGCTCCAACTTGCGTCCTTCACGCCAGGTTGGCGAATTGTTCGAAGTTCCCGCGGAACAGGCGGTCCACGTCGCGCTGGATGGCTTGGCGCGTCACCCCGCGCCCGTCGCGGGCCAGCAGTTTGTAGCTGTTGCCCAGCACCTGCGACATGGTGGCACGGGTGTTGCGCCACTTGTAGAGGACCTGCTCGAGCACCCGCGCATCGGAATGTTGCGGAATGAAACTGGTGCCCAGCAACTCAATCCGCTCCCGCGTAATCTCTTCCACGATGGAAGGATTGTTCAGGAACCACCAGCATCCGAAGGGCATGAGGTTGCTGAACTTGCGCGCGTACACGCAGAGTTCGTGCTGGTTTTCGCGGCTGAGAACGCTGCTCAGGATGCGATTGTCGGGGTAGTCGCGGCAGATATTTTCCAATGAGCGCAGGTCCGCTCTGCCCACCGCATCGCCGGCCAGACGGATTCTCGGATTCACCTGGCGGCGGACTCCGATCATGAGAGACAGCGGCAGATCGAACTCCCGGCACGAAGGCAGCACCGCATCTTTCAGCAGCTTGCCCTGGATACTGTCTTCCGGGAACTGGAAGGCGTCGGTGAGCGACACCGCCATGTACACCGGGTTCATGCGCTCGCACCAGTCGGCAAGAAACCGGCGCACCTCAGCCGCCGTTTTGCCGCCGGCCTGCGCGTCCACGGCATAGCCTTGCTCGGCCAGGCGCTGCCAGTGCCCCGGCCAGCCCCAGAGAATTCTGTCCAGGCGCAACACCGCCAAAAAATCCGCGCGGGAGTGCCCGCCATTCATCCATACCTTCTCTTCTTCGGGGTGCAGGGGATCGTTGGTCATCACCACCGAACTCACGCCCGCCATCTGCAGGACTTTCGAAACGTGCGATTCAATCTTCTGGGCGCGGAAGAACGACCGGGCTTCTTCAAGGTCGGGACTATCGGTGGGCAGATCGAATGCTTCGAGAACGGCAATGACACCGCGGGTAGCTTCCGAGATCGGACTGTTCTCAACGAACAAGGCCTGCCAGATGGCATCGGCCTGCTCGCGTTTCGGCATCTCCCAGTAGCGCTCGGGAGAAATATCCGACGAGCGGAACAGTTCCGCTTCCAGATAGTGATAGGTCAACAGTTCGTCGATGCCCCACAAACCGATGCCGCCAAACTCGGGGGCGAACAGGTGAGTGTGAATGTCGATAAACTGTGAGGTCGCGAGTATTTCGTCCACGGTTGCCTGGATCTGGTCCGCGTTCAACACATCGTCGCCAGGCTGTCGTCTGGCTGGTGTAGTTTCCATTCCTTCCTGCGCTTTCGTTCTGAGGCTTGCGGTTCAGGCCTAAGCAGCGATCAAGCCAGGCCTTGATTTTAGCCCGGAAAGTCGAGCAGAAGCATGGAAGGGGTTTTACTTGTCCCACTGCACGCTGTCAAATCAAGAGAGTTAAACGAGGCTTTTAGAAACACTCAATGCGAAGTTGGCGCCCCGCCCGCTTCCAGCCGGACAGGCCTCGGGAAGGGCTCGACTTCAGTTATGCCGCCCAATGCAAAAGACAATATGAGTCTGGCTGAAACCAGCCGTTAAAATTTCTCGTTTGACATTATTTTGCGATTGCTTCAGTCTCCTGTGCGCCGCCTCGTA
>DATGYF010000078.1:0-6314 GCA_035298145.1 Terriglobales bacterium
GGCCACGCCGCAACCCGCGCACTAGCGTGGAAGCTGACTTCGCGGTCGAACTTGGAGCCGATGACGAAACCCTGGAACTGCCCTGGGCCGCCGCCGATGGCGGCCCGCGCTATTACGACCTGAAGCGTCAGCCTGAACTTCTGCTCCAGGTCGGAGAGGCCCGTCGCACACCCGAACTGGCCGAGTTTCTTGCGGTCATGAACTCGCCCGGCAGAATTCTTGAAACCGCTAAGTGTGACACCTGGTCGAGCACGGAGATCAATCTCGAAGAGGAAATCTTTGGGGCCGCGCACAAGTTCGGGTCCTACGTGGACATACTGTTCTCACAGGAAACCTCGCGCTGTTCTTTCGCGGAGCATGAGCAATTCGCAAAACGGATCACACAACTTCTGAAACGCGTCCCTGAAATTCCCGCCGCGGCCGAATTGCTCGTCCGGCGCTGCTTTTACCATGTTGGCGGCGAGACTCGCGAGGGCTTCTACATCACGTTGTATCTCTTCGGCTACGGAGACGACGAAGCGCAAGCCCGCCAGCGCTGGGCCATTGCGCTGAAGCTAGCGGAAAATGCCATCTGCCAGGTGCTGTTAACGTAGGACGCCAGCCTTTATGTAGGCGTGAGCCTTAATGTAGGCGCGAGCGTCCACGCTCGTGCAAAGTCATCCGCACTTTCACACTGGCTTTACAGCTGACGGGCGGGGACGCCCGTCCTCCATTTCGTCCAACTGCTCGCTTTCCACCGGGTTCGCAGGATCGACAGCGCCAGCATGGCCAAAAAAATCGCCGCCAGGCCAAACGACGCCGTCCCAATTCCGACAGCATGCTTGGGCACAATCGAAAGCCGTCCGTACACGAATTCAATGTGCACCCAATAGACCAGCAGAGAAGTTTGCCCCAGTTGAATCAGCGGACTGAATCCCCACTGGCCCGCGCCCCACCGGCACCACGCGTAAGTCGCCGTCAGGATCGCCAGCAGCAGACCCACACGAATCAGAAAGAAATTTGGGCTGGTATGCCAGAAGTCATAAACGGCATAAAGCCGCTCGGGTCGCGCGTCCAGCCATCGCGCCAGGTAGATCAAGCCCACCCCGCCCGCGCCCGCCATGGCAAACACTACAGCTTCACGCCGGCGCGCCCAATCACTCAGCAAGAGGAACCCAATCGCCAGGCCGGCAAAGGCAAATGCCGTCCACGGGAAGATGGGGAAAAGCCACGACTGCGGCTGCCCCAGGTTGTGCACGCCGTCAATGTACGACTCGATGGGCCAGGGCAGCCAGCGCGGGCGCCACGTGGTCCAGAGCAGCGGGGTCAGCAGAGAAATCGCCATGGCCACTCCGCCCGCCGTTGCCCCGAGAACCTGACGCATGCGAGTCGCCGAACCCATACACAGCACAATCCAGCACACGCTCCCCATCAGCATCATGGAAATGCCGATGGTATTCAGGATGTCCACCCGCAGCAGGTCGCTCCACGGGGCCCATCCCCAGGCAATAACGTACTCCTGCAGGCGGAACAGCAGCCCCAGGGCCAGAATTTCCGCGCCGCGCCGGATGGTTTTCTGCGCGATTGCATTCGGCGCCACACCTTTCTGGCGCAGCTTGTCGGTCACCAGAGCGAACGAGATTCCTGCCAGGAAGAGAAAGAGCGGCGCCGGCAAAGTCCCACCCAGTTGAGACCACATGAAGAATGTCGTCTTGCGGGCTTCGGGATTCAGCCAGGAGTCGTAACAGTGAGTCTGAAACATCAATACGCAAGCCAGCCCGCGCATCCAGTCAATATAAGCGAGACGATGCGTAGATGAAGGCGTCATGCCACGCGAAAGTATAAGGCAAGCATGACCGCGTAGGGGCAGATGTCCTCATTTGCCCGGCGAAGCAAAGCTCCGCGGGTTTTCGCTGGCAGAAAAACGGTCGAGCTACGCTCGACTGGGCAGATGAGGACATCTGCCCCTACGCAGCCCCATTCGCGCTAACCGCGCAACCGTCGTAAGATATCCCTGTGCCGGTCGCACCCAATCTCGCCTCCAAACAGGCCCTGCTGGACGAGCATCTCCGCAGCCTGGGGCGAACCCTGGTCGCCTACTCTGGTGGCGTGGACTCCGCCTTTCTCGCCTGGGCGGCGCACCAGGCGTTAGGCAGCAACATGCTGGCCGTCATCGCCGACTCGCCCAGCCTGGCTCGCACTCAACTGGCGGACGCGACCGCTTTCGCCGGGGAGCAGGGCATCCCGCTTGAGATTATTGTGACCGGCGAACTCGATCGTCCGGAATACGCCCGCAATGACGCTTCCCGCTGCTTTCATTGCAAGGATGAGCTGTTCACGACCATGGAAGAATTTCGCAGCCGGCGCGGCTTCGATGCCATCGCTTACGGAGTAAACCTCGACGACCAGGGCGACTTTCGTCCCGGGCAAAAGGCTGCCGAGCAGCACAGGGTGGCCGCGCCCCTGCGCCAGGCTGGGCTCACCAAACAGGATATCCGCGAACTCGCGCGTGCCGCCGGCCTGCGCATATGGGACAAGCCGGCTTCGGCCTGCCTATCGTCTCGCATCGAGTACGGACGCGAGGTCACGCGCGAGGCCCTGAGCGTGGTCGAACAGGGTGAAGACGCCCTTCACGCCCTCGGATTCCGCCAGGTACGGGTCCGTCATCATGGAGACATCGTGCGCATCGAGATCGCGCGCGAGGAGATGACGCGCGCCCTGAGCCCGGAGATGGCCGCCGAATTCACCCGCATCTTCAAAGCGTTGGGATTCAAGTTTGTCACCCTGGACCTCGAAGGCTTCCGCTCCGGCTCCATGAACACACTACTGGCCGCCGAACTTTTGACCCGTGGGCGCTGACTTCACCAGCCAAAAGACAGTTTCGGAGTCATCCTGAGCGCAGTAACTGTCGCGAAAGCGAAGCAGTTACGAAGTCGAAGGACCCCTACTACCCAAGACCACGTGGCGGCGCACAGTTACATACGTACCCGCCAAGCCCGGGCGGATGGGAGCCAGCGAAGAGGCAGGCTCACTCGGGATGACTCCGAGCTGAGGGTCGGGACCTCAAAGTGAACCACCGCCAAACCATGCCATTCCGCGGTCGACCTTCTTCTCCCTGTGAGATAATCGTGGCTAATCTTCAATGTACAGGCGGTTTCTAGTGACGTTTCTGCGGCGTGCCACACTTGTGCTTCTACTCATATGCCTGGGCTGCATCGCCCAGTCAACACCTCCCGAGGTGTCCCGGCGGATCGAGCAACAGGTGCGGATTTTCTACACCATTCCACCCAACGTAAAAGTGGTTCTCGGCCCCACCAAGCCCAGCGAGTTTACGGGTTACGACGCTTTGACCATCACCTTCGATGGCGGCGACAAGAAGAAGACCTATGATTTTCTTCTGGCCAAGGATGGAAAGACGCTGTTGCGCATGACCAAGCTGGATCTCAGTAAGGACCCCTTTGCCGAGATCATGAAGAAGATCGACGTCAACGGACGCCCCACCCGCGGCAACAGCCAGGCCAAGGTGGTGGCGGTGAACTATGACGACTTCGAGTGCCCGTTCTGTTCGCGCATGCACCAGACCCTGTTCCCGACGCTGTTGAAGGAATACGGCGACCGGGTGGTGTTCATCTACAAGGATTTCCCGCTGGCCGAGATCCATCCCTGGGCCACCCATGCCGCGGTGAACGCCAATTGCCTGGCGGCGCAGAACCCCGACGCCTATTGGGATTTCGCCGATTACATGCATGCCAACCAGAAAGAAGTGAATTCCGAGAAGAGTCACGATGGCCAGTTTGCCGCCCTCGATCGCATCGCCATGGCGCAAGGACAGAAGCACAACCTGGATGCGGGCAAACTTCAGGCCTGTATCAAAGCGCAGCAGGACGACCGGATAAAAGCTTCCGTCCACGAAGGCGAAGATCTGGGCGTGGAAGCTACCCCGACCATGTTTATCAACGGCGAAAAGGTCGATGGAGCGCTTCCCATCGATGACCTTCGCGCCGTCCTGGACCGCGCCCTGGTACAAGCGGGCCAGACGCCGCCGGTGCATCCTGCCGCGGCCCCCGCCGGCGCAGCGCAGCCGGGGAGCAAATAATCCTGAAACTCACCACGGGTTGGACCGGGCCCGGTATCCACTGGCAATGCGGAGGACCTGATTTGAAAATACACGATCTCTTGCGTCACAGCCTGGTTGCACTGTTCGCCGTTAGCCTCCTGATTTTTTCCGCCGGCTGCACCTCCAAACGCCCCGGCGACGATGTGGCCGCCACTGTCGATGGCCGCAAGATCTACCGGACCGACGTGGAAAAGTACTATCAGAACCAGACTGCCGGCTCCGATCAGGTGCCGGTCGGCGAGCAGGCCACCAGCTTGCGCCTCAGCATTCTGAAAGAGCTGATCGACAACGAAATCCTCATGCGCCGGGCGGAGAAGCTGGGACTCCTGGCCACCGACGAAGAAGTGGACGCCAAGCTGAACGAAATCAAGTCTCCCTATACCAAGGAGCAGTTCGACGCCCGCCTGAAGGAAAAGAAAATCACGGTGGACGACTTCAAGCGCGATCTGCGCCGTTCCCTCACCGTGGACAAAGTCCTCAACAAGGAAATCACCTCCAAGATCAACGTCTCCGACCAGGACATCACGAACTACTACAACGCGCACAAAGCGGAATTTAACCTGATTGAACCTCAGTATCATCTGGCCCGCATCCTGGTGACCGCCACGCCCAACCCCCAAGTGCACAACCTGAAGAATGATAAGGCGCAGAACGAGGCCGATGCCCGCAAGAAAATCCAGATGATCATGAACCGGCTGGACAGCGGCGACGACTTCGGCACCCTGGCCATGAACTACTCGGAGGATACGGAGACTTCGAGCAGCGGAGGCGATCTGGGTTTTGCACCTGAGTCCTCTCTGCACAATACCGACCCCGGCACTCGCGACGCCGTGGCCAAGCTGAAACCCGGCCAGTACAGCGGCCTGATCACCCTGGCCAACCCCATGAACAAGCAGGTCATGGGATTTCAGATCGTGAAGCTGATTTCGAAGGAGCCAGCGGGACAACGCGAGTTGGCCGACCCTCGGGTGCAGCAAGCCATCCGCACCCAACTCCGCGACCGTCGTGAGCAACTGCTCAAAGCGGCGTATTACGAGGTCCTTCGCGACCAGGCGAAGGTAGAGAACTACTACGCACAAAAAGTCCTCGACGGCAACGGCACCGCCCAGTAGTTAGTGGTTCGTGTTCGTGTGGCCGCGGGCGAATCGTCCGCGAAACGATGGAGAACGGGCGTCCCGCCCGTCCCTGACTGCCGTGACGACAACCAGCAGCTGTCCAGATGTGGCGGGCCGAAAGAACCTTGCCGGGCGTTGCCCGGCCGGGCGGGTGGGACACCTGCCACTACGTGGTTCGCGGACGACCGGCAGCTTTCTACTCCACAATCGCCAGCACATCGCCAGCATTCACGGCAGCGCCTTCGCTCACCGACAATTTCAGCACAATGCCTTTTTTCGGCGACTTGATTTCGTTCTGCATCTTCATGGCTTCGACCACCACCACGCCCTGTCCGGCTTCCACCGCCGCATTTTCTTCAACCAGGAACCGGACCACCTTCCCGGGCATGGGCGCCACCAGGTGCCGCGGCCCTTTGCCGGCGTCGCCACGTGCTTTGCGATTGCGCAGCGATCGGGGATCACTCACCTCAGCAGCGTATGACTGATCGCCAACCCATATTTGCAGGCTGGAGGCGAGGCGCTCACGCCTGATCTGCCAGGCCTTCCCTTCGATCAGGATGGAAAGCACATCAGGCTGCGGCAGCACCGCGTCCAGTTCGACCTCGCGTCCGTCCACAAGGCAGCGCCAGCGCCCGGTGGCGCGGTCCAGATTCAGATCCAGGCGGAAGGTTGTTCCATCGATGGTGACGTCGTAAATCATGGTCGAACTTTCGAATAAATGGAGGACGGGCGTCCCGGACCTCGTTCAAATGGCCTCGGCAATGACGGGCGAGGACGCCCGTCCTCCAGCTGGTTTTACGCTACGTGAGTCCTTCGGTGCGGGCCGTCCTTTTCCAGCTTGATTCGGCGGCGGCCCCGGGTTTCGTCGCTGTCTGATTCGCAGTCGAATCCAGTACGCTGAAAGCCGCTGCGGCTATCGCCGCGACGCTTTTCTCAACTCCCACATCCTCCCTGCCCGCCTTCGCCGCCAGCAGGCGATCCAGATACCCGGTGTCGATCTTGCCCGACTGAAAGTCTCCATCCGCCAGGATCCGGCGGAACAGGCCCAGGTTGGTCTTGATTCCACCCACGAAATATTCCGGCAGGGCCCGGGTCAGCCGGGC
>DATGYF010000079.1:0-6165 GCA_035298145.1 Terriglobales bacterium
TCACCCCGCGCAGCGGAAGAATCCGCGGCCGCCGCACATGGTCTTAACAATGTAGGCGCGAGCGTCCGCGCTCGTGCTGCAGCAGCGGCAGGGACCAGGTTTTGGACCGCAGGGTTTTGGACACGGTTTTTGCGATGAACGATCGTCGTGCTGGTTAGGTGAAATTGCAACCAGGCGGGAGGACCAGTTCGATGGCGGAGGCAACCTCGCGCGGCATCGGCCCCGTCATCCTGCTCGGTTCTCCGGGCGCGGGCAAGGGTACGCAGGCCAAGCGGATTGTGGAGCGCTACCGCATTCCGCAGATTTCCACCGGAGACCTCCTGCGGGAGAATGTGCAGCGCGGCACGCCGCTGGGTTTGCTGGCCAAGGACGTGATGGCGCGAGGCGAGTTCGTGCCCGACGATCTGATGTATGACATCGTGGCCCAGCGCCTGCGGCAGGTGGACTGCGAGCGGGGCTTCATCCTGGATGGTTTTCCACGCAATCCGGCCCAGGCCGGATGGCTGGATGCGTTTCTGGAGCATGAGTTCTTTGACAACGCGCAGCGCGGCAAGTGCCTGCCCATTGTGATCCGAATTGACGTGGACTATAATAAATTGTTGCGCCGGATTACCGGACGCCGTTCTTGTCCCGTCTGTGGACGGATCTACAACGTCTACTCCCAGCCACCCCGTGTCGCTGATCGATGCGATGTTGATGGTTCCACGCTGGTGACCCGCGAAGACGATCGTGAAGAGGTCATCCGGGAACGTCTGGAGGCCTACGAACTGCAGACCAAGCCCGTAGCCGAATACTACGCGCGCAAGGGGCGGCTGGTTTCGGTGGATGGCGACTTGCCGGTCGACGAAGTCACGGAGCAGATTTTCCGGGTCATCGAGGGCCAGCGCGGGGCGACGGCGGGGACCACCGACTGTTGAACAAGAGTATGGCGATTGTCTGCAAATCGGCGGCCGAGATTGAGAAGATGCGGCGCAGCGGCGGCATCGTGCGCCAGGTGCTGGACCACGTGCGCACCCTGGTGGTTCCGGGCGCGACGACGATGGACCTGGAACGCGCCGCCGAACAGAAAATCAAGGACCTGGGCGTGAAGCCCGCGTTCAAGGGATACTACGATTATCCCTGCGTGCTGTGCACCTCGATCAACGAAGAGATTGTTCACGGCATCCCTTCCGAAAAGCGAGTATTGAAGGCCGGCGACATTGTTTCGATCGACTGCGGGGTGGTGCTGGACGGCTACTACGGTGACGCTGCCATTACCGTCCCGGTGGACGGGTCGTTGACGCCGGAGTTGACGAAGTTGCTCGAGGTGACCGAAGCCTCGTTGTATCGTGGCATCGAAGCGGCCCGGATCGGCAACGCGGTGGGGGATGTCGGCGCTTCCGTACAGGAGTTTGTCGAAGCCAACGGCTTCAGCGTGGTGCGGGAGTTTGTCGGACACGGCATTGGAACGCGCCTGCACGAAGAGCCGCAAGTGCCGAACTATGGCACCCGCGGACACGGGGCGCGCCTGCGCGAAGGCATGGTGCTGGCCATCGAGCCTATGGTGAATTCCGGCAGTCCGGGAACCCGGGTGCTCGAGGACAAGTGGACCGCGGTCACTGCCGATGGCAGCTACAGCGCGCACTTTGAACACTGTATCGCTGTCACCAAAGATGGGCCAGTGATTTTGACGCAGTAAAGCAGCTTTCAGCCGTCAGCTATCAGCTCTCAGTTCTTACTGAAGGCTGATAGCTGAAAGCTGACAGCTTTCTTCAAGGAGTCGATGAGCAAAGAGGACGCGATTGAAGTGATGGCGACGGTCGTAGAACCGCTGCCTAATGCCATGTTCAAGGTTGAACTGGAAAACAAGCACCAGGTGCTGGCGCACGTCTCGGGAAAGATGCGCAAGAACTTCATTCGCATACTGCCCGGGGACAAGGTCGCAGTCGAGCTTTCGCCCTACGACCTGAACCGCGGCCGCATCGTGTATCGCTACAAATGAACGCTGTCTTGTCAGTCGTCCCGGGCTTACTGACGGCTGAGGGCTGACGGCTGAAGGCTGGTCTATGAAAGTACGAGCATCGGTAAAGAAAATTTGCGACAAGTGCAAGGTCATCCACCGCAAGGGTGTGGTGCGGGTGATCTGCGTCATCTCCAAACACAAGCAGCGGCAGGGATAAAGGACTAGAGGAGCACTATGGCACGCATTGCAGGCGTCGATCTTCCGCGCAACAAGCGGACCAACATCGCGCTGACCTACATCTACGGCATAGGCAATCCGCGCGCGGCCCGCATTCTGGACGCGGCCAAAGTGGACCCCATGAAAAAGGTCCAGGACCTGGGCGAAGACGAGGTCAATCGCATCCGCCAGGTGATCGAAGCGGAAGGCATGGTGGAAGGCGATTTGCGCAAGGAAGTTTCGATGAACATCAAGCGGCTCATCGAAATCGGTTCCTACCGCGGTTACCGACATCGCCGGAACCTGCCCGTCCGGGGACAGCGTACTCACACCAATGCGCGCACCCGGAAGGGGCCGCGCAAGGGCACCGTGGCAGCCAAGAAGAAATCGGCGGCCAAAACTTAGAACATCGGCTGCTAGCTTCTAGCTCCTGGCTAGAAGCTAAAAGCTAGGAGCTAGAAGCTAATATGGCAAAACCAGCAGCACCAGCAGCGGCAGCGGGAACCACCGGAGCAGCGGCGCCGGATAAAAAGGGCAAGAAGAAAACCTTCAAAAAGAAAGAGCGGAAGCACGTTCCGCACGGCATTGCCCACATCCAGGCTTCGTTCAATAACACCATTGTGACCATCGCCGATCAGGCGGGCAATGTTCTGGCCTGGAAGAGTTCTGGTTCGCTGGGCTTTCGCGGATCGCGCAAGGGGACCCCGTTTGCCGCTCAACAGGCGGCGCAGAACGCCGCCAGCATGGCGCGCGATCACGGTGTGCGCAGCGTCGAAGTGCGTGTCAGCGGCCCCGGTTCCGGTCGCGAATCCGCCATCCGCGCTCTGGCAGCGGCCGGCATAGAAGTTCGCAACATCAAGGACGCTACTCCTATTCCGCACAACGGTTGCCGTCCGCCGAAGCGCCGGAGAGTATAGCGGCAGTTTCTAGTTTCTGGTTTCCAGTTTCAAGAGCTCTTGGCTGAACTGAAAGCAGAAAATTAGAGACCGACAACTGGGTTTTAAGAACCAGTTTCCAGTTTTTAGTTCCCCGTTCTCAGTGGAACTGGAAACCAGAAACTGGAAACTGATTTTGGTCCGGGACGAAGGGTGAAGCCAAACCTGTAAACCGGTCATCTAATTAAGGAGAAACAACTTGGCCCGTTACACTGATCCCGTCTGCCGTCTCTGCCGCCGCGAGGGTATGAAGCTGTTCCTCAAAGGCACAAAATGCTTCAGCGATAAATGCCCCATCGAGAAGCGTAACTTCGCTCCTGGACAGCACGGCAAGGACCGCAAAGCCAAAATAGTCGGCTACGGGCTGCAGTTGCGCGAAAAGCAGAAGGCCAAGCGCATCTATTTCACCCAGGAAAGCCAGTTCCGCAACTACTTCGAGAAAGCCGCGCGGACCCGGGGCGTCACCGGCGAAATGCTGCTGCAACAGCTGGAGCGACGCCTGGACAATGTGGTCTATCGCCTCGGCTTCGGCATGTCCCGCCGCCAGGCGCGCCAGTTGGTTCGTCACGGTCACGTCCACGTGAACGGACACAAAGTGAACATACCCTCGTACCAGGTGAGTGTGGGCGAGGAAATTGCGATTCGCGAGAGCAGCAAAAAGCTGCCGATTCTGGAACCGGCGAAAGAATTTGCCAGCCACCAGAACGCGCCCAACTGGCTGGAGATTGATCGCGATAATTATAAAGGCAAGGTTTTGGCCCTGCCCAAGCGCGAAGATATCAATCTTCCGGTAAATGAGCAGTTGATCGTGGAGTTGTACAGCAAGTAAGTCTTCAGTCGTCGGTCTTCAGTCGTCAGAAAAAGCCTTGCTGACGACCGATGACTGACGACCGACGACTGGTCCCAACAATTCGAGCCAGACCAGCCTGTCTCTGACGCTTGACCTGAATGAAACGCGGACCTGTTCAGGGATGTCAGAGCTGAGCCAAACGGCCGAAGGAGAATAACGTAATGCTTTGGAAGGGATTTCAAAAACCCAAACGTCTCGCTGTCGATACTTCAACCCTGACCGACAAGTACGGCATTTTCTGGGCCCAGCCTTTTGAACGCGGCTTCGGCACCACCATCGGCAACGCTTTGCGGCGCGTCATGCTCTCTTCGATCGAAGGGGCTGCGGTGACCGCGGTGAAAATCGAAGGAGTGCTGCACGAGTTCCAGTCGATTCCCGGCGTGGTCGAAGACGCAACCGACATCATCCTCAACCTCAAGCAGATTCCGTTCAAACTGGCGGGCGACGCTCCGAAAGCCATCTACCTGCGCAGCGATCAGCCCGGCGTGGTCACTTCCGGCATGATCGAGGCCGATGCCGACGTGGAAGTGCTCGACAAGGACGTCTATATCGCGACCGTCAGCGAAGGCGGCAAGCTGGACATGGAAATGCGCCTCAAGCGCGGACGCGGCTACGTTGCGGCGGACAAGAACTTCGATGAAGATCTCGGCATCGGTTTCATTCCCATCGACTCCGTGCATTCTCCGGTACGCAAGTGCAACTACACGGTGGAAGCTGCGCGTCTGGGACAGATTACCGATTACGACAAGCTGACTCTGGAAGTGTGGACCAACGGCTCCATCACCCCGGCTGATTCCATCGGCCTGGCGGCGAAGCTGCTCAAAGACCACATGAACATCTTCATCAATTTTGAAGAGGATATCGAAACCTCCACTTCAACCGACGACCGAAAACCGGAGATCAAGAACGAGAACCTGAATCGTTCGGTCGAAGAGCTGGAGCTTTCGGTGCGTAGCTACAACTGCCTGAAGAACGCCAATATCCAGACCATTGGAGAGTTGGTGCAGAAGACCGAAGCCGAAATGCTGAAGACCAAAAACTTCGGCCGCAAGTCGCTGAACGAGATCAAGGAAATTCTCTCGTCCATGGGCTTGAGCCTGGGGATGAAGATCGACGAGCACGGCAATGCCGTACCCGGCCCGACTTCAAACCAGGTACTGCCGGCATCGGCCTACGGTCCGGACAACGACCTGTAAAGCAGTTTCGGGTGGCGCTGGGCGCCACCCGGTTTCTGGTTTCTAGTTTCTAGTTTCCCAAACGGGAGCCTGGAGCAAGGAACTGGAAGCCAGAAACCAGAAACCAGAAACTGAAGGATTTCAAGATGCGTCACAAAGTAGCAGGATGGAAACTGGGGCGAAACACCAGCCATCGCCGCTCATTGCTGCGGAACCTGGTGACTTCGCTCATCCTCGAAGAACGTATCGAGACCACCGTGCCCAAGGCCAAGGCCATGCGTCCACTGGTCGAGAAAATGATCACGCTGGGCAAGCGCGGCGATCTCTCCGCCCGCCGCCAGGCCCTCGCCTATCTGATGACCAGCGCCGCGGTGGACAAGCTTTTCGACACCGTCGCTCCCCGTTTCGGCGACCGCGCCGGAGGGTATCTGCGGATTGTTCGTGCCGGATGGCGCAAGGGCGATGGCGCCGACACGGCGTTCGTCGAGCTTCTTGGCAGTGAGAAGCTGCAGGAAGAAAAGCGCGAGAAGCGCGCAGCCGTCCGTTCCAAGCGTGCTGAAGAAGCCAAACGGGCGATGGAAGAGGCCGAAGCGCAGCAGGGAGTCGAGCATCCTGCCGACCACGCCGAAGGCGCCAACAAGGTAAAGGAAGACAAAGAGTAAAGAAGTACCGGTCGTCAGTCGTCTTGTCGTCAGCCAAGCGCTGTCCGTCCAGCAATTTTCGACTGACGACCGATGACTGACGACTGTTCCGACCCTTCCCATTTTCACCCGGTCGTACATGTCCTCTGGAGTCTATCCGCCGTAATCTTGCCCTCCCTTGACCTCACGCTAGACTGATGTGAGGCCCATGGAGTTCTCGCGTAACCAAATCGGCATCGCGGCAGGAGCCGGTGTTCTCCTGCTCATCATCTTCTTCGGATACCTCATTCATCTGAATGGGGAAGGCCCGGTGCTGGGCCGGTCGGAGGAGCGCGATCCCCTCTCCGGAATACCCAACTCCATTTCGCTGAACCCGCTGCGCGATCGAAGTTCAGAGCGCGAGGCG
>DATGYF010000080.1:0-1828 GCA_035298145.1 Terriglobales bacterium
GAGCATTATTTCTTTCAGAAAGATACTTGATCCTGGGTTTACGTTCTCAACGCAACTGCGCTCCAAGCCGGGGGAACCGGAGCGTTCTCATCTTAGGCAGGCGAAGGACACGAGTCAAACGTCACCCAATCCAAAAACCGCCGCCCGTATAGGGTCACAGCCTTCTGAGGGAGCAGACACAGTAGTGAGAAGCTCGCTGGCGCCGATCAGGAATCCGCGCGCTTAACACTCGCGCTACCCTTTTCAAGGCGCGCAGTGCCCCCCACGAAGGTAACAGAATTTTGCTCTCGAATGGCTTGCCTGTCAACGGAATTGCGCTGTCAGGCTGGGTATATCTTGGACGACCAACACCTGGGTCGCGCCCCATGCAACTCCTTGCACACTGCAAAGGGAGGACACGCCGGATGCCCCTCTGGGCTTGCCATTCAGCATGCCTGGGGCCCGGCATGTGATGCCGTTTGCACCCCATCCGACGAATCGACTGATCAAATGTGCAGAGATTTTCCACAGCCCGATACGTTAGTTGTGCCGCTCGGTCTCCCGAACCCGGACGCGCTTTAGCGCGTGTGCTGAGCAGCAGCGGTCGAGAGCAGCCGCAGGGAAGCGCGTGAGCCTGCGTCACCCGGGTCAGAGTCGAAGCCGCGTTCTTTACGAGCCCCAAATCCTGCCGTGGCTGACCCGAAACAGGTCCTTAGTTAAGGACTCGTAGAAGCCTGTTCGATTACCCCGTACCTCAGGTGGCCACAGCCCAATTGTGCTGCTCCGCTTTTGTGATAACGTACCCGGCAAAATAGTCAGGCATGAATGGTGGCAGAAAAGCCGGCTGGGCTGCTGGCATAAGGACGACGTGAAACCTCTCTACATTCAGGTCCATCCGCGGGACAACGTTGCGATCATCGTTAATCCCGACGGCCTGCCAGCGGGCGCACAATTTGCCGATGGGCTGACGCTGCGCGAGCGCATTCCGCAAGCCCACAAGGTGGCGCTGCAGGAGCTTAACCCCGGGGAACCAGTCCGCCGCTACGGCCAGATCATTGGAGTGGCGGCGCGTCCCATCGCCCAGGGTTCTTGGGTGCACGAAGACGCTATCGACTTGCCGCGGCCGCCTGCGCTGAGCGAACTGCCGCTGGCTACGGCGACCCCGGCGCCGCAACCGGCGCTGCCCGGCTACGCGTTCGACGGCTTCCGCAATGCCGACGGTAGCGTGGGAACCAAGAACATCCTGGGCATCACGACTACGGTGCAGTGCGTTGCTCCCACGGTGGAGTACGCGGTGCGGCGAATCAAGAACGAGATCCTGCCGCGATTTCCCCAGGTGAGCGATGTCGTCGCCATCACTCACACCTACGGATGCGGCATCGCCATGGACGCGCCCGGTGCTGAGATTCCGATCCGGACGATTCGGCACATCAGCACGCATCCTAACCTGGGAGGAACTCCGCTGGTGGTGAGCCTGGGTTGCGAGAAGTTGCAACCGGAGCGATTGCTTCCCGGAAAACCATTCGCGAAGCTGCCGGTGCTGGAAAGCGACCCGTACATGGTCCGCATGCAGGATGAGCACGGCTTCGGCGAAGTGGTAAGCGCGATCATGCGCGCCGCCGAGAAGCGACTCGAACAGCTTAACCGGCGGCAGCGGAACGCCGTGCCAGCATCCGAACTGGTGGTCGGCTTGCAGTGCGGCGGCAGCGACGCCTTCTCGGGCGTGACCTGCAATCCGGCGGTGGGCTATGCCGCCGATCTACTGGTGCGCGCCGGGGCCACGGTGATGTTTTCCGAAGTCACCGAGGTGCGCGACGCCGTCCACCTGCTGACCCCGCGCGCCATCAAC
>DATGYF010000081.1:0-8990 GCA_035298145.1 Terriglobales bacterium
CCGGCATTGCGCGCTTCCCAGGCCAGTTGCCGGGACACTTCCTGAACGCTGATCAACAACATGGGCAGCCGTGGGTGGGCTCTCGCGATGGCCGGCGCCGCCTGCAGTCCGGTCATGACCGGCATACTTAAATCCATGACCACAACATCGGGATTGAGCTGCTCAACCTTGGCAATGGCCTCGGCACCGGTGCTGGCATCGCCGCATACCTGCCAGTCGGGCTGCTGCTCCAGCAGTCTGCGCAATAGCAGGCGGATGGTGACATCGTCATCGGCGATCAGAATGCGGGTTGGCACGACACCAGTACGCCACATTTGCGCCCGCAGAACAATACAGCAAATTCCCGACCCGTGACCGGGCTGATTCCCCGACGACCCACACATTTAGCGGCGTCCAAATACTTCTTTCAGCAGGTTGGTGGTCTGCGCTGCCGGATCTTTGCGTATCTTGCGTTCTTCCTGGCCCAATTCGTAGAAAAGTCCATCAAGCGCCTTGCCGACTACGTAGTGGCTGATGTCCAGGTCCTGATTTTTCGCAAAAGGAATGGCCTTGTACTGCGAAACCAGGGCGTTGTACTGCTGGGTGACGCCGTTTTTGGCCATCGTCTTCTCCACCACCGGGCGGAATGCCGCGGTCAGCTGGGGCGTGGTCTTCTCCTTAAAATAGTTGGTGGCTGCGGTGTCTCCGCCGGAAAGAATTCTGCGCGCATCCTCGAAGGTCATGGCGGTGATGGCGTCAATAAAGATTTTGCGCGCCGCGGGAGCCGCCGACTCCGCGGCCCGATTCATGCTCAGAACAAAATCGTCAACCTTGGGACCGTAGCCCACCATGCGCAGGCCCTTCTCCAGTGTGCGCAGGTTGTTTGGCATCAGAATTTTTATATCGGGATTGGCAAAATATCCGTTGGGTCGCCCGGTAATTTTCACTGCTTGCTCGGCGCCGATCTGCAGAGCTTGTTTCAGGCCCGAGGAGATTTTGGTGTCACTGAGAGTCGAACCTCCCAGCCCGAGGCGTCTGGCGATGTCTTCCACCTGGGCAAAGCACAAGGTCGTCATCAATAAGCAGATGGCGCCAAGCAACAGGCTGCGTTTCATATGGGATTCTCCTTGCCGGCCCGAATCGAACCTGCGGCAGACCCGGTCGGAAGAAAAATATCCGCCAGGCTAACTCGGAACCGGATTTGTGCACCTAAGCTTCGACGTTACACGAAATCGTGTTGCGCGATTAACTTTTATATAAGGAGAACTTCATGGGAAACGATACGGAAAAAAACCAGCAGAACCCGGGACAACGGCCGAGCAATCCTGGCAGCCAGGCCGATCCGAACCGGCAGAATCCGACGGAGAGCGGGAAGCATGTGTACAACCCGCAGGATCCGACCTCGAAAAAGCCGGGCCAGGACAGCGGCATGACCGAGCGTCCGGACCGAGAAGGCTCCGAGGATGTCGAAAAGCGCCGCGCATCCTAACCGGGAGCGCGACCCTGGAACATGAAGCCACGGCGAACCTGCCGTGGCTTTCTGTCAGGAATCCAATCTCGATGAGACCTGGCCGCGGACGAAGAGCATCGGGACGAGAGACGGCGGCCATGCTATACTTTTTTCTATCTCATTCGTCCTGTTAGCTGACGGAGGGTTGTATCGATAAACGCTTTATCCGAACAAACGAACGCATCCGGGCGCGGGAAATCCGCGTCATCGACGATGAAGGCCAGCAGATCGGCATTTTGACTCCCTACGATGCGCTCAAGATGGCCCGCGAGAAGAACCTGGACCTGGTCGAGATTTCGCCCACCGCGACTCCGCCCGTATGCCGCATCATGGACTATGGGAAATTCCTGTACCAGCAGGAAAAGAAAGAACGCGAAGCCAAGAAGCATCAGAAAGTAATCGTGGTGAAGGAAGTGAAGTTCCGCATCAATGTGGACGACCACGACTACGAAACCAAAAAGAACCATGTGCTGCGCTTCCTCGACGAGGGAGACAAGGTCAAGGCGACGATTTTCTTCCGCGGACGGGAGATGACGCGCACCAACCTGGGACGCGAAATCCTGGAACGGCTGATCAAAGATATCGCCGACAAGGGAATCGTGGAATTCCGTCCGCGACAGGAAGGCAACACGCTGCACGCCATCCTGGCGCCCAAAAAAGATGCCGGGCAGAAACAGCCCGCGCAGTCGCAACCGGCCCCAGGCCGGGTAAATCAGGCTTAAGAGGCCAATTGGCAGTCGGCATTTTAGCCAGATGAGGCGAGTGCCGGTCTGGCCAAATGCCAATTGTTGAACTGAGGACTTATGCCCAAGCTGAAAACACACAAGGGAGCCGCCAAGCGCTTCAAGAAGACTGCGACTGGCAAGGTCAAGCGCCATCATTCGCATTTGCGCCATATGCTGACGTCCAAGAACAAGAAGCGCAAAGGCAAGCTGCGCCAGGCCGTCCTGGTAAGCGATGCGGACACTCCCAAGATCAAGCGAATGATTCCGTACTAGAAGTTTTGTTTGTGATGTATGGCCGCGGGCGACTCGCCCGCGTGCAGGGCTGCAATCAAGCTGGACCAGCGGCCCAGGCGTGTGAAGAGGCAACCAGACCTTCAAGTCTCCTACCTCCAGCCGCCGTAGTGAAACTAAAAAGGAGCAACCCATGCCTCGCGTAAAACGGGGAACGAAACGCCGCGCCAAGCGCAAAAAGATACTTGACCGCGCCAGCGGCTATTTCCTCACAAAATCCAAACTCTACAGATCCGCCAAAGAAGCCGTCGAACGCGGGCTCAAGTTTGCCTACTCTGGCCGCAAGCAGAAAAAGCGCCAGTACCGGTCGCTCTGGATCGTGCGCATCGGCGCCGCCGCCAAGTTGAACGGGATGAGCTACAACCAGTTCATTCACGGACTCAAGAAAGGTGGCGTGGAACTGGATCGCAAGATCCTGGCCGACTTGGCGGTGAACGATCCCGGCGCGTTTAAAAGCCTTGCCGAGCAGGCGAAGGGCGCTCTCGGCGGGGGAGCGTAAGAAAGCTTCTAGCTCCTAAGCTTTTGGCTCCTAGCTTCTGGCTATTAGCCATGGCGGATGCGCGTGGCTTTGGCCGCCTGCGAAAAGTCCCGGATTCTGGCAGCTTGGGGATGCGGCTTTTGGGAAGGCTTTGTGGAAGGGCACGACTTCAGTCGTGCCGCCAGCCGTCCAAAACCAGGCCGGCTTTAGCCGCCGGGGTTCACTGTTTTCATCTCGCCATTTATTTTTCTGCAATCGGGATATTTTTGAGAGAAGACGTGGCATACACCGTTCCCAACCTAAAGAGCTTCACACCGGCCGCGCTGGACAAAGCTGCCGAGAAGCTGCTGGCCTCGCTGAAACTGGAGGCCGCAGCGGTCAAGAACGAGGCCGACTGGAAAGTCTTCCGGGATCGCTGGATGGCCCGCAAGAACGGTGTGCTCACAGAGATCAACGATCTTTGGCTGAAAGCGGCGCCGAAAGAGGCCAAGCGCGAAGTAGGGCAGCGGGTCAATGAACTTAAGGCCGCCGTTACGGCTACGGTTGAGAAGGCTCGGACTGGGGTCACGATCGCGCCGGCACCAGCCGTGGCCAAGGTTGGCGCGGTACGACCGAGCGTTTCGGTCGAGCCTGCCGCCCTCGACATCACCCTGCCCGGCAACCGCCGCCCGCTGGGCGCTGAGCATCCCGTGATCAAGACCATGCACGAGATCGTCTCCGTCTTCCGCAATCTCGGCTACTCGGTTGAAGAAGGTCCGGTCATCGAGACTGACTACTACAATTTCGAAGCGCTGAACTTTCCGCCGAACCACCCCGCGCGCGATACCCAGGACACGCTGTTCATCGCCCGCCAGGAATCGAAGCCGCAACGCGACCGCCTGCTGCTGCGCACTCACACTTCGCCGGTACAGATTCGCACCATGGAGAAGATGAAGCCACCGGTCAGGATTGTGATTCCGGGCAAAGTACACCGCAACGATCCTCCGGACGCCAGTCACTCGCCCATGTTTCACCAAGTCGAAGGCCTGGCGGTGGACGCGAATATTACGTTTTGCGACTTAAAAGGCACCCTCGACCACGCCATGAAGGCGCTGTTCGGATCGAGCGTGAAGACCAGGTTCCGGCCGTCGTTCTTTCCGTTCACCGAGCCCAGCGCGGAGATGATGGTGTCTTGTTTCATTTGCGGCGGCAGCGGCAAACGCGGATCGGAGCCCTGCCGTCCCTGCAAGCAGACCGGGTGGATCGAAATTCTCGGTTGCGGCATGGTCGATCCCAACGTTTACGGTTTCGTCGATTACGATCCCAAAAAGGTTTCGGGATTCGCTTTCGGCATGGGCGCCGACCGCATCGCAATTCTGAAATACGGCGTGGACGACATCCAGTTGTTCTTCAACGGAGATGTGAGATTTCTAGAACAGTTTGGGTAAAAGCTATCAGCCATCAGCTTTCAGCTCTCAGCAATAACCCGGAGACTGACAGCTGACAGCTGACAGCTCAGAGCTATATGAAACTTTCTCCTGCATGGCTGCGCGAGTTCGTGGATGCCAGTGTGGACGATCGTCGCCTGGCCCAGGACCTCACAGCGGTTGGAATTGCGGTAGAGAGCATCAGCGGCGAGGGGAAGAACACCGTCTTCGAGATGGAGATTGGCACCAATCGTCCCGATGCCATGAACCACTACGGAGTCGCCCGCGAAGCGTCGGTAATCTACAACTTGCCGCTGCTGGCTCTGGACTCGAAGCTGCCGGCGGCGCCGGGCAATTCGGATTTCGCCATCGAAATTGCGGACCGGACCGGCTGCGCCCGTTACACGGCCCGCGTCGTCCGTGATGTGAAGATCAAGCCATCTCCCGACGCGATGGCGAAGCGGCTTCTGCTGGTCGATCAGCGCCCCATCAACAATGCGGCGGACGCTACCAACTACACGCTGTGGGAGATGGGACATCCCACCCACGTTTTCGATCTCGATCTGCTCGAGGGCGGCCAAATTTTGGTGCGACGGGCGTTCAGCGGCGAGACCCTGAAAACGCTGGACGGCGTCGAGCGCAAACTCACCCCGGAAGATCTGGTCATTGCCGATGCCGTGAAGCCAGTTGCCCTGGCCGGAGTCATGGGTGGATTCGACACCATGATTACCGCGAAGACAAAAAATATCCTGATCGAATCGGCCTGGTTTGATCCCGCCACGGTCCGCAAGACGGCGCGGCTCCACGGCCTGCACACCGATGCCTCGCATCGTTTCGAACGCGGCGCAGATTTCGAGGCCACGACCAAGGCTTGCGATCGCGTGGCCGTACGGCTCCTCGAATCAGCCGGAGGCGAACTGGACGGCGGCGCGATCGACGTGGTGGCCCGCCAGGTTGATCTTGCACCCGTGGCGCTGCATCTTTCGGAGGTGCACCGCATTCTCGGGGAGAAGCTCGAGACCAATGAGATTTTCCGTATTCTGCAGCAACTGGGTTTTGAGTTGATGCCGGAGCGAGGCGGCGACCCTGACTTCACCGTCCACATTCCGAGCTGGCGTCTCGACGTGGAACGTGAAATCGATCTGGTCGAAGAAATCGCGCGCCTGCACGGCTACGACAAATTCGCCAATACACTGCCGGCGTATGCCGGAGCCGTGGTCGAGGTCCCGGATGCGGAGAAGGACCTCAAGCTTCGAAGTTCGCTACTGGCACTCGGGTATGACGAAGCCGTATCGCTGACATTTATCTCGCATGAGGATGCAGAGACATTTTCTTCTGCCCCGGTGGTCGAACTGGCCAATCCTCAGAGCGAAGAAGCGTCGGTGATGCGGAGTTCACTGGTGCCCGGCATGCTCAACATGCTGGCCTATAACCTCAACCGCGGGGCAGATCGCGTGCGCCTGTTTGAGGCCGGCAGCATTTTCGAAGCAACCGATAGCGGGACGGCCGAACCCAAACGCATCTGCATGGGCGCTACCAGCCCACCCTCCGCAAAAAACGCGGAAGGGTGGGGCACCCAGGACGGAGGGTTCTTTGATCTGAAAGGTGATGTGGAGAATTTACTGCAGGCTTTTCAGCACCAGACCTTGACCTACGATGCGCAAACGTCGGACTACTATCATTCCGGGCGCTCGGCGCGCGCCTTGATGGATGGCGCTCTGGTGGCGCAGTTTGGACAGCTTCATCCCGACGTCGCCGCGCGGCGCAAACTGCGGCAAAGCGTCTTTGTTGCCGAGCTTTATGTCGACCGGCTTTATCAACAGGGCCTGCGGGTCGTCCGCTATCAGCCTCTGCCTCGCTATCCTGCGGTGGAGCGGGACTTTTCTTTTGTCTTTGATGACGCCGCCACATTCGAACAAATTCAACGGGCTGTCATCGCACTCGGCGTGGCGGAGTTGCGCAGCTTCGTTCCGGTAGAAATTTTCCGCGGAGGCAATGTTCCCGCGGGCAGGTATTCACTGCTGCTGCGGGCCCGCTTTCAGTCGGCTGAGCGCACGCTGCGGGAAGAGGAAGTAGCACAGTGGTCGGCGCAGATCATCAAGGCGCTGGAATCTCTGGGCGGAAAACTGCGGGTGTAGTCTTCTGTCCGCCGGAAAGATTCAGTGTCATTCTGAGCGTAATCCGCCCATTCGCATTGCGAATGGGCGGGTGGAGTCGAGGGATCTCTATCTTGCCGCAGTTGCTGACCTGAGAGGGCAGCTTCCACGGCGAAAGTTTCTTCCGCGGGTAGGGGTCCTTCGACTGCGCGGCTGCTTCGCAAGGCGAAGCAGCCACTTCGCTCAGGATGACAATTTCGTTCTTGTACACTGTTGATGTGCGCATTTTCTTCGGCGTGACTTCGCTCGCCGCGACGGTTCTGGTTGCAGCTGTCACAGCCTCCGCTACCGACAAACCAACTCCTACTTTTTATAAAGACATTCTCCCCCTGCTCCAGGGTCATTGTCAGAGCTGTCATCGCCCCGGGGAAGTTGCTCCGATGCCGCTGGTGACCTACGAGCAGACGCGGCCCTGGGCGGCGGCTATCGCGAAATCCGTGCAGGGCGGGATGATGCCGCCCTGGTTTGCAGACCCGCGATTCGGACACTTTTCCAACGATCCTTCGCTTACGCGACAACAGATTTCAACGATTCTGGCCTGGGTGCAAGGTGGTTCTCCAGCGGGCAATCCGCATGACGCGCCGCCAGTTCCGCACTGGACCGAAGGCTGGAACATCGCGCAGCCGGATGTCGTCCTGCCGATGCCAACGCCGGTCACGATCCCGAAGGATGGCGACGTGGAATACACCTACGAGATTGTGCCGACACACTTCACTCAAGATAAATGGATACAGATGGCTGAAGTTCATCCCTCCAGCCCGCAGTATGGGCATCATGCCGTGGTGTACATACGGCCGCCGGATTCGAAGTGGCTGCGGCACGCGCCAAACGGAGTGCCCATTACGGCTTCGACGCTCAGCGATCCCCAGGATCGTCTGGAAGCGCACGGGACCACCAGCGACCTGCTGCTGGTGTACGCTCCAGGCAGTTCGCCAGACCAGTGGCCTGACGGCATGGCCCAGTTCGTCCCGGCGGGATCAGACCTGGTTTTCCAGATCCACTACACTACCAACGGCAAGGCGGGAAGCGACCGGACGAGCGTTGGACTGGTGTTCGCGAAGACAGCTCCCCGGCAGCGTGTTCTCACCCTGCAACTGAACGATCACGCCTTCATCATTCCCCCCGGCGCGGACAACTTTCGGGTGGAAGTGCAGGGCACTCTGCCGCACGACGCCACGCTGCTCAGCCTGTTTCCGCACATGCATCTGCGAGGAAAGCGTTTTGAGTACGACCTTGTTAAGCCCGACGGCTCGATCGAAACTCTGTTGCGTGTGAACTATCATTTTCACTGGCAATTGAGTTACCGGCTGGCCGAGCCGCGATTGCTGAAAGCTGGAACCAGGTTGCGCGCCGTGGCCTGGTATGACAACTCGCGCAGCAATCCGCACAATCCCGATCCCGATGCGACCGTCACCTGGGGCGACCAGACTTATCAGGAAATGATGGTTGGTTTCTTCGATGTGGCAGTGCCGGCGAATATGGATAAAGAGAATTTTTTTGTGCGCGGCCAGGGTGCGCACTAAGCAGCAAGCAGCCCACGATGGCGGCGTCATGGTCGTTTGTCTGTTGTTATGTTGTGACTTTCTGAAGGGACTCAACAAACCCTCTCTCCTCTTGCTATCCAAACTCACATGGCCCGCGTCTAGCAACAACGGGGCATAAGTAAGAATCAGATTGTCGATCCCACGGGAAATATCGGGGCGAAATGCTCGTCCAGGACGAGTCAGTCCACTCATTCGAAATTCAAAGGAGTGATCGTATGCGGCGAAATTATTTCAACCGCCTGGTGCTGGCTGTGGTTATGTCAGGCATGGCAACGTGGAGTGCCTGTGAGAAGACGAATACCGCGGCGACGTCCGCCGCCTCAGAGTCCGGCGGCAAGGTCCCGGTCACAACCAAATCAGAAGATGCGCGCAAGGAATTCCTGCAGGGGCGGGAACTCTCGGAAAAACTGCTGGCCCAGGATTCGGTGCAGCATTTTGACAGAGCCATTGCCCTCGATCCGGAATTCGCGTCCGCGGAACTGGCCCGTGCCAATGCGGCCGGCACGGCCAAGGAATTCTTTGAGCATCTGAACAAGGCGGTGGTCCTGGCGGACAAGGCGTCAGAAGGAGAACGGCTGCTCATTCTTGCCAACCAGGCTGGAGCCAACGGTGAGGCGGTGAAACAGAAGGAATATTTGGAGAAGCTGGTGGCCGCCTACCCGAACGATGAGCGTGCCCATTTCAATCTGGGGGCGTTCGAGTTTGGACAGCAGGACTATTCCCAGGCCATCGAGCATTTGAAAAAAGCGCCGGAGCTGGCCCCAAACTATTCACCCGCTTACAACATGCTGGGGTACGCTTACCGGCAGGCCGGCGATTACGCCAACGCCGAGCAGGCGTTCAGGAAGTACATCGAACTGATCCCGAACGATCCCAATCCCTATGACTCTTACGCGGAGCT
>DATGYF010000082.1:0-2272 GCA_035298145.1 Terriglobales bacterium
TTTCGTCGTCCGAGCCGGTCGGAAATGAAGCCGAGCAAGGGGCAACCAATGATCCACCCAAATGGAACGGCTGCTGTGCGCATGACCGCTGAGGCATAGTCGAAGCCATGCGCTTCCTGGAGGTAGCGTACGCCCCATACCATGTCGAAGATTGTCGTTGGAATGAAAAGCAGACCGGCAATTGCGCCACACAATATCGATTGCGGATTCTTGAATACGGTGTAGAACGCGTCAGTCGTGCTTCTCAATCCACTGACGGCCTGCTCAGTTCTCTTTTCGTTTGGTAGGAGAGCAAAGAGAAGGGCACCCATCGCCAAACCGATAACGCCCATACATATCCAGAAACGGTCCCAGGCGATTCCTGCGCCGATCATTGGCCCAACGGCAAACTGCCCGGCCGATCCGCCCGCCATTCCGAACATCTGAGTAGCGCCGATCAAAGTAGCGGCCCGCGATGCCGGAAAGTTCCTGGTGGCGATGTAAATGGCTCCCACAAGTGCAAATACTCCCCCAGCTCCCTGAAGTACTCTGCCCACACTCCCCAAGTCGGTGCGACCCGTGGCGAACAGCAGCGCCCCCACGCCAACTACGGCCGCGGCGATGGGGAGGACACTCCTCGGTCCCAAGCGGTCCATGGCAGTGCCAGCAACAAGGCTGAATGGCGAATATCCGTAGTAGAACAGGCCCAGGATCGAGGCCATGCCCAGTGAACTGATCCCGAAAGCCTCTGACAACTGCGGCATCATGACGGACGGCGCGGAGCGCAAGACGTATTGATAGAAATAAAAGATCGCCGCCACCACCCAGGCAACGACGGCCGTCCTCATACTCGTGCTCGTATCCTGGTCGCATGCAGGAGGATGCGGGATTACTTGCTGCATAGCTTCACTCAAGACCGACTCTGCTGATTGTGTCGTGCATCACCTCTCTAGCAGAGCACGACAGACACAGCCAAGCCGCCTTCCGAGGTTTCCTTGTACTTCGAGTTCATTTCCTTTGCGGTCAGGGCCATGGCTGCGACCGTTGTATCGAGATCAACGCGGCGCTCCTCCGGGATTTCTTCGCTGGCGATACAGTAAGCAGTCCACGCCTTGACCGCTCCGTAAGCGCAGCGCTCAATGCAGGGAACCTGGACGTACCCGGCGACCGGGTCGCAGGTCATGCCAAGGTGCGATTCGAGAGCCGACTCGGCCGCATTTGAGACCACCTTCGGGCCCTCACCCAAAGCCTGTGCGATCATCGCTGCGCCCATGGAAGAACCAACACCGACTTCTGCCTGACAACCACCTTCGGCGCCGGACAGCGTGGCGTTGTGTTTGCAAAGGTAACCAATCGCCGCCGCCGCGAGAAAACCATCCCGGATCTTCTGCGTTGGTGTCTTGAGGTCGCGCAGGGACTTGACCACCGCTGGTATGATTCCCGCTGAACCCGCCGTGGGAGCGGTCACGATGATATGGCCGCGGGCGTTTTCCTCGCCCATGGCAAACCCGTACGATGCCACCTGAGTGATCACCCGGCCGGCTGCTCCTTTGGTGGTGGTTTTCAAACTGCGTTGCATCGCGGCAGCCTTGCTGTGTAGCTTGATGGGACCGGGAAGGACACTCTCCACGGTCAATCCGGTATCAACGCCCCGCACCATGACTTCGG
Source organism: Terriglobales bacterium (assembly GCA_035298145.1). Lineage (GTDB taxonomy): Bacteria > Acidobacteriota > Terriglobia > Terriglobales > Acidobacteriaceae > JAIQFF01. The sequence goes on from DATGYF010000082.1 coordinate 1,648, forward strand.
CCACCTGGTCGAGAAGCTCCCAGATGTCTTTCTCACTTTTTCCAGAGACTGCCAATTCATTCGCCAGTAGCAGTTGCGGCAGAGGGATCTTGTCGTCGATGAGATATTTCTTCAGTTCGCGAGCGTGCTCGAACGGGTATTTAGGTTGCCCTTTGTCAGGTGGTTTATAGCCTTTCCACTCGATGAATCCGCCTCCGACCGAGTAGTATTCCAACTCATACAGGGTTGCATCGCCGGCGAGCAGCTTCGCAGTCATTGTGTTCGGGTGAGGGAAGTCACCTTTAGGGGCGTCGAAGATGATGTCTTTGAGCGTCAGGTCGAGGGTCTTGGGGCCGATCGTAACTTTGTGCACCTCATCAGGGTTGGCAGCGAGCCCATCCAAGAATTGGGGCGGGCACGTCGCCGGAGCTTTTCCAAGCAGGCCGGCCAGTGAAGCTCTGTCTGTGCCGTGACCTTTGCCAGTCGCACTCAGGCTGCCAAATAGATGGACCTTGAGCGCCGTGGCGCGCTGGAGTTGATCCTCCGGAAGCTTCGAAACCCTCTGGAAGAAATCGTACGTGATTCGCATCGGGCCCATGGTGTGGGAACTGGACGGCCCAGGGCCCATTTTGTAGAACTCGTCGAG
>DATGYF010000083.1:0-3359 GCA_035298145.1 Terriglobales bacterium
GCAGTTCACCATCCACGGGGTCCCGAACTGATCGACCAGCATGCCAAAGCGTTTCGCCCAGAACGTTTCCTGAATGGGCATGACGGTAGCCTGGGCGTTTTCTCCCAGTGCCTTAAAGATGCGTTCTGCTTCGGCCGGCTCCTTGACCTGGATATTTACCGAGAAACCTTGCGGCTTCTGAAAGCGGTCAGGCGGAGCGTCCGAACCCATAAGCACCTGATCGCCAATGTTCAGACGGGCATGCAGGATCTTGCCCCGCCACTCCGCCGGCACCTGGTCGGCCGCGGGTGTGCCTTCATGGGGGATCATGGCTTCAATCTGCCCGCCCAGACCTTTGGCGTAAAACTTGAAGGCGTTCTCGCATTGACCATTGAAAAGAAGATAGGAATTAACTTGCATGGTAGTTTCTCCGTTCTTTGATTTGACGGCAGAATTTCCGGACGGTTACACCCCGCCCAGCCTGCCCTCTACCAGTAAGTCGAACGGCAGCCGGACAAATCGACACGCCGAATAAATTAAATTGCGGGAAGGCTGGGAACTTCTACGACCGGCCGGATTTCCACCGTGCCATAGCGCCCGGCTGGGATCTGCCCGGCAATATCGATCGCCTCATCAAGGTTCCTGGCATCGATCAGGAAGTAACCGCCCAGCTGCTCTCGCGTTTCAGCGAAGGGGCCATCGGTCACCAGCCGTTTGCCGTCGCGGGTGCGGACGCTGGTGGCGGTTGCGGTGGGATGCAAGGGTCCGGCGCCCAGGAACTGCCCTTTGTCGTGCAATGTCTGCGCGTACTGCGAGGACTCCTGGTAACACTGTTCCCGCTCCGTCTGGTTCAGGCTCTGCTCATCCATATAAATCAATAACATGTATTTCATGTCTGTCGCCCTCTTTGGTAAATCGAATCGCGGAAGTCCAGATCGACATCCCGACAACAAAAACTCTACAATCGGATATGCCTTCGGACGCCGCTGCGGCCGTCGAAGCAGTGTACCGCTCCGACTGGGGACGAATCGTAGCCACCCTCATCAGCCTGGTCGGCGACTTCGACCTGGCCGAGGAGTGCGCCCAGGAAGCCTTTGCCACCGCGGTGCGCCAGTGGGAAGAGTCCGGAGTACCAGAGTTTCCGCGGGCCTGGATCGTCCAGACCGCCCGCCATAAGGCCATCGACCGCATCCGCCGCAAACAGGTTTTCGAGAAGAAGCTCGAATTCTACGCCGCCGACGAATTGGGTCCTGCTTTTACCGAACCGGATTACGATTCTACTCAGATTCCCGACGATCGCCTTCGCCTGATCTTTACCTGTTGCCACCCCGCGCTGGCCTCTGAGGCGCAAGTCGGCCTGACGCTGCGCACCCTGTGCGGCCTCGAGACCGACGAAATTGCGCGCGCCTTCCTGGTCCCGGACACGACCATGGCGCAGCGACTGGTCCGCGCCAAGCGCAAGATTCGCGACGCCGGTATTCCGTACGTCGTGCCTGACACGGGTGACATGGCCGCGCGACTCGACGCCGTCCTTACCGTGATCTACCTGGTTTTCAACGAAGGCTATGCCGCAACCCGCGGCGGTCCCCTGGTAAGGACCGACCTCTGCGCCGAGGCAATTCGCCTGGGACGCCTGGTCCGAACATTACTGGAACCACAGCCTCCGGCGGAAGCGACCGCTCTCCTCGCGCTGATGTTGCTGCAGGATGCGCGGCGCGAAGCCCGGCTCGATGAACGCGGTGATCTCGTCATTCTCGAAGAGCAGGATCGCAGCCGCTGGAATCACGGCCAGATTGCCGAGGCCCTGCCGCTGGTCCGCGAGGCCTTTCGCGGTGCCGTCGGCCCGTATGCGCTGCAGGCGGCGATCGCGGCCGTGCACTGTGAGTCGGCTCGTCCCGAAGACACCGACTGGAAGCAAATCGTTCAACTCTACGACCTGCTTGAGAGAGTGCAGCCATCACCGGTGGTATCGCTGAATCGCGCCGTCGCCGTGGCTATGGCCGATGGTCCCCGGCCGGCGCTCCAACTGGTGGAAGCGCTGGCCGCAACCAACGATCTCGAAAACTATCACCTTCTGCATGCTGCCCGCGCCGACCTGTTGCGCCGCCTCGGATCTCTGGAAGAAGCCGCGAAAAGCTACTCCCGCGCCCTGGAACTGGTGACCAACGACAGCGAGCGCCGCTTTCTGGAGCGGCGACTGCGGGAAGTTCAGCACCCGGCAGCGTGACTCCGTAAATCCCTAGCTGGCCTTCTTCATCGGAACTTTGGCGCCCTTCTTGCGCGCTTCCGAAAGCCCGATGGCGATGGCCTGTTTGCGGCTCGTGACCTTCCCACCCTTGCCTCCCTTGCCGGAACGCAGCGTACCGCGTTTCTCCCTGCGCATGGCGCTCTCCACGCTCTTGCTCGCGGCCTTGCCATATTTCCTATGACTGGACTTCTTCCGTGAACTCTTCCTGGCTGCCATGACAATCCTCCTGCCTCTTAGAGGGGGCGGGCTTCCAGCAGGTTGCCGCGCCAGGCAAGGGCTGGCATGTGCTGCTGTTTCGAAAGTTCAGGATGCTAGACTGCTCGCCTGGGAGAATTGTGGAAGGGCCCGAGTTCACTCGTGCCACTCGGTCTCAACCATGTGTTGCGCGTTAGCGCCTGAGGTTGGCTGCATCCTATCAAGGAATCAGCAACAGCTTCCCGGTGGTCTTGCGCCCTTCCAGGTCGCGGTGAGCCTGCTGCGCGTCCTGCAGAGGATAGACGTGTTCGATGCGCAGCTTGAGTTTTTTCGCGGCAATCATGTCAAATAGTGCGTCGGCACGCATTTCGAGCTCAGCTCGAGTGGAAATATACTGATTCAGTGAAGGACGGGTAAGAAACAGCGACCCTTTCTGCGTGAGCACAATCGGATCAAGAGATGGCGCTGCCCCGCTCGAGCCGCCAAACAGCACCATCATTCCGCGCGGCCGCAGTATGTTCAGGCCTTTTTCAAAAGTGGTCTTGCCGACTGAGTCATAGACCACGTCCACGCCCTTGCCGCCCGTCAGGCGCTTGGTCTCACTCTCAAAATCGGACTGCGTATAAAAAATAATTTCGTCCGCGCCCGCCTCCCGGGCCAGTTTGGCCTTCTCCTCGGTAGAAACCGTCCCGATCACACGCGCACCAATGTTATGCGCCAACTGCACCAGCAGCAGCCCTACTCCGCCTGCCGCGGCGTGCACTAACGCCGTGTCCCCGCGTTTCAGGGGGAACGTCGAAAATGCCAGATAATGCGCGGTCATGCCCTGCAGCATCACCGCGGCGGCTTCGCGCTCGCTCACGCCCTGCGGAACTTTGACCAGGCGGTCGGCGGGGACAGCGACATACTCCGCATACGATCCCATGATTCCGGTCCA